>NZ_JAHUZC010000010.1:0-85275 GCF_019218685.1 Streptococcus vulneris
TGTTACCGCCGTGAAAAGGCGGTGTCTTAACCCCTTGACCAACGGACCAGAGTTGTTTTCAACTCTTACTATTATACCCACTTTTTAAACTTTGTCAACTACTTTTTTAAATTTTCTTAATTAATTTTACCACTGCTTCAGTTCGAGCGGTGTGTGGGAACATATCGACCGACTGAATATAATGGATATCATAGACTTCTACTAACCTTACTAAATCACGGGCCAAGGTCGAAACATTGCAAGAAATATAGACCATTTTTTCTGGTACATAGGTAAGAATTGTATCTAATAACTTGTCATCCAGACCTGTACGTGGTGGATCTACAATCAAAGCATCTGCTCGGTAGCCTTCCTTATACCAGCGAGGAATAATCTCTTCCGCTGTTCCTGCTTCGTAATGTGTGTTGTCAAATCCCATTCTTTTAGCATTTCGCTTAGCATCTTCAATGGCTTCTGGAATAATATCCATACCTCTGAGTGTTTTAACTTTCTTTGCGAAGGCAAGTCCAATCGTTCCAACTCCACAATAAGCGTCAATCAAATTGTCTTCTTTATCAACATCCAGCGCTTTTACCGCCTCGCTATAGAGGACTTCTGTTTGTTCAGGATTTAGTTGATAGAATGCTCGAGGGGATAGTGAAAATTCATAATCAAGAACACCTTCTTGAATACTCTCTTCTCCCCAGATAATCTCTGTCTTCTCACCATAAATCTCACTGGTTTTAGCCGTATTTGTATTCACAGCTACTGTCACAACTTCTGGAAAATCTTTAACTAAATCTTTTACTAGTTGGGTTAAATTAAGCTGACGGTTTGTAACAATAATAATCTGAACCTGTCCAGTCTTTCTTGCTCGTCGGACCATTATAGTTCTAACACCTAGAACTTTTCTCTCATCCGTAATTGGAATCTGGTGATAAGTAAGTAATTCTGCTAGACGATTAGCAATCACTTGGGTTTCCTTGTCTTGTACCAGGCAGTCTTTCAACTCTACTAAATAGTGAGAGTTTTGTGCATATAAGCCCGCCTTGACCTGATTTTTAAATTTTCGAGTCTGAAACTGTAACTTAGCACGATAGTACTTGGGTTCCTGCATTCCAATCGTCGGGCGGATTTCATAATTTTCATATCCTGCAGGGGCAAATTTTTTTAGCGCTTGGTGAAGTAAGTCCGTCTTGAACTCCAGCTGCTTATCATAATGCAGATGCATGATTTGGCAGCCTCCGCATTCATT
The DNA here is from genome assembly GCF_019218685.1 of Streptococcus vulneris. NCBI lineage: Bacteria > Bacillati > Bacillota > Bacilli > Lactobacillales > Streptococcaceae > Streptococcus > Streptococcus vulneris. The sequence goes on from NZ_JAHUZC010000010.1 coordinate 1,235, forward strand.
GTAAATAGTACAAGCTGGTACAACACGGAATTTAGACTTCTTGTTAACCTTTAGTAATTTTGCTTCAACAAAGTTACGTTTAATAGAAGTAATCTGACAATAGATATCTTCTCCTTTGAGAGCACCAGGCACAAAGACTAAGGTTTTTTGATAAAAGCCGATTCCCTCACCATTAATTCCCATGCGCTTGATTTTTAATGGTATTTTTTGTTTCACTTTCAGATTCATACCCCTATCTTATCACATTTTGAGTTATAATAGAACTATGAAAATCACAAAACTTGAAAAGAAAAAAAGACTCTATCTGATGGAGCTTGATAATAACGACAAATGCTACATTACTGAAGATACTATTGTTCGTTTTATGTTATCAAGAGATAAGGTTATAAGCCAAGAAGAATTGAAAGAGATACAGGACTTTGCTCAATTTTCTTACGGTAAGAATCTAGCTCTCTACCACCTATCCTTTAAAGCGCGCACTGAAAAAGAAGTCAGAGAATATCTGAAAAAATACGATATTGATGAAAACATCCTTTCTCAAGTCATTATTAATCTTAAAAAAGATAAGTGGATTAATGATGCTCAGTACGCTTATGCTATCATCAATGCCAATCAACTTTCAGGAGACAAGGGGCCTTATGTACTGACTCAGAAACTAACACAAAAAGGGATTTCAAAATCCACTATAGAAGAGATACTGAAAGAATTTGATTTTTCTGAAGTTGCTCAACGTGTAGCTAATAAACTATTGAAAAAATATGAGGGAAAACTTCCAGCTCGTGCCTTGCAAGATAAGATTATCCAGAACTTGACTAACAAGGGATTTTCTTACTCTGATGCTAAAAGTGCCTTTGACGAGTTGGACAGTCAAGTTGACCAAGAAACGACTCAGGAACTCATCTTCAAGGAACTTGATAAGCAATATGCCAAGTATGCACGAAAATATGAAGGATACGAACTTAAACAGCGTTTAACCCAAGTTTTAGCACGAAAAGGCTACGATTTTTCGGATATAGCAAGCGCTCTCAGAGAATATCTTTAATATTTTCATGTAAAATTCACAGATTTTAGGTAATTTTATGGTACAATAGTAAACGATAAACTTATAAATTGTAGAAAGTTGGTTAGTTATGAAGCTTCCAAAAGAAGGCGACTTTATTACAATTCAAAGTTATAAGCATGATGGGAGTCTCCACCGAACTTGGCGGGACACCATGGTACTAAAAACAACAGAAAACGCCATTATTGGTGTCAACGATCATACACTGGTTACCGAAAGTGATGGTCGTCGTTGGGTCACTCGAGAACCGGCTATTGTTTACTTTCACAAGAAATATTGGTTTAATATCATTGCCATGATTCGCGATAATGGAATTTCCTACTATTGCAATATGGCTAGCCCCTACTATCTGGATGAAGAAGCACTGAAGTATATTGATTACGATTTGGATGTTAAAATTTTTACAGATGGAGAGAAACGTCTCTTGGACGTTGAGGAGTATGAGCGTCACAAACGCAAAATGAATTATTCTGATGACTTGGACTATATTTTAAAAGAACATGTCAAAATTCTTGTTGATTGGATTAACAATGGACGAGGTCCTTTCTCGGAAGCCTATGTAAACATTTGGTACAAGCGCTATGTAGAACTAAAGAATCGGTAAAGTTGTCAAACTGGGGTTAAGACCCCGGTTTTTTTATTTTAAAAACCCAGCTTTACAGCTGGGCTTATCCTTATATATCTAATTTTGTAACTGTAAATTTGATATGGGAATAGTCTTTTTCAACATCCTTATCCAGCAAGAAAGCTGTGGCATCTTTCTTAACCTGAACCAAATCAATATTCTGAGCCTGGGCTGCATAGACGCATCCACAATAACATTGACGATAGATATCATACTCCTCACACATCTCTACTGAACGTTTGTAGCCTTGATTTTTCTTGAAATCACTGGGAAGATAGTGAGTGGTATAAATCTTTTGCACATCGATTCCTATGCTGTTAATGGTTTGGGAATTCTTATGAGGACTGATGGTCAAGGCTGAGCCAAAGTAGTCAAATCCCAAGTCCATAGCCACTTGTGCTGTCTTATCCAGGCGGTAGTCAAAGCAAACCTTGCAACGGTCGCCACCTTCAGGCTCTTCTTCCAGTCCTCTGACTAACTTACGATATTCATTTGGTTCGTAGGGAGCTTCTAGATACTGGACCGTATTTCCTGTCCTCTCATTGAAATCACTGACAAATTTCTTGGTGACGTAAGCCCGCTTATGGTATTCTGCCTTGGGATGGATATTGGAATTAGCAAAATAGATAGTCACATCTGCATACTTGGTCAAATATTCTAGTGTATAGGTACTACAAGGGGCACAGCAAACATGCATGAGAATGGTTGGCCGTTGCTCATTTTTCTCCCATATTTGTACCATCTTCTGCATGACACGGTCATAATTAATCTTCTGATTGGGGTTCATCTTGCTCAGAATTTCTTCTACATCGATCATGTTCTTCTCCTTTTTCTAGTCTTATTTTATCATATAAGTTAGGAGAGCTCAAATCAATTTAGAAGTGAATATCATAAAAAGGAGGAATAGACATTCCCTCCTTTTGTGTTTTTTATAAGTTGTTTTCTATAGAAAGCTTACATCATGCCACCCATCATGCTTGGATCCATGGCTGGAGCCGGAGCTGCTGGTTCTGGTTTATTAGCTACGACTGCTTCTGTTGTCAAAATCAAGCTGGCTACAGATGCTGCATTTTGTAGGGCTGAACGGCTCACTTTAACTGGGTCGATAATCCCTTGTTCAATCATGTTGACCCACTCGCCAGTTGCTGCGTTGAAGCCTGTACCAAGCTCAGCATTCTTCAAACGATCGATAACGATAGATCCTTCAAATCCTGCATTGTGGGCAATTTGACGGACTGGTTCTTCCAATGCACGGAGAACAATATTGCGGCCTGTTGCTTCGTCTCCTGTTAATTCCAAATCAGCCACGGCTGGGATAACATTTACAAGGGCTGTTCCACCACCTGCAACGATTCCTTCTTCAACAGCTGCACGAGTAGCGTTGAGGGCATCTTCAATGCGGAGTTTTATTTCTTTCAACTCAGTTTCAGTTGCGGCTCCAACCTTAATAACCGCTACACCACCTGACAATTTTGCCAAGCGTTCTTGCAATTTTTCACGATCAAATTCAGAAGTTGTGGTTTCGATTTGAGACTTGATAACTGCAACACGGTGAGAAATCGCTTCAGGATTTCCAGCACCTTCTACGATAACCGTGCTATCTTTGTCCACAGTTACTCTCGCTGCTTGACCAAGAGCTTCAATTGTCGCATCTTTCAACTCAAGACCTAGGTCTTCTGTGATAACTGTTCCGCCTGTTAAGATGGCGATATCTTCGAGCATAGCTTTGCGACGGTCACCAAAACCAGGTGCCTTAACGGCTACTACGTTGAAGGTTCCACGAATCTTGTTCAAAACAAGAGTTGGAAGAGCTTCGCCATCAACATCATCCGCAATAATCAAGAGTGGACGATTGCTTTGGAGAATACTTTCTAGGAGTGGCAAGATTTCTTGGATATTTGAAATCTTCTTATCAGTAATCAAAATATATGGATTTTCAAGGTCAGCCACCATTTTTTCACTATCTGTCACCATGTACTGTGAAAGATAACCACGGTCGAACTGCATTCCTTCTACGACTTCAAGCTCTGTTTCCATACCACGTGACTCTTCGATGGTAATGACTCCGTCTTTACCAACTTTTTCCATGGCTTCAGAGATGTATTCACCTACTTTTTCGGAACGAGAAGAGACGGCAGCAACCTGAGCGATAGCTTCTTTGTTGGCAACAGGGATAGCGTTGTTTTTCAAAGCTTCAACTGCTGCAGTAACTGCTGTTTCAATCCCTCGACGAATACCGATTGGATTGGCACCTGCTGTGACGTTTTTGATTCCTTCGCGGACAATTGCTTGGGTCAAGACTGTTGCAGTTGTCGTTCCGTCACCTGCGATATCGTTGGTTTTTGAAGCTACTTCTGATACCAATTTGGCACCCATATTTTCAAAATGGTCTTCCAATTCGATTTCTTTGGCAATAGTTACACCGTCATTTGTGATGAGTGGTGAACCAAATGATTTTTCCAACACAACGTTACGACCTTTTGGTCCCAAGGTTACTTTAACAGTATCTGCAAGGATATCGACACCACGAACCATAGCTGAACGGGCATCTGATGAAAATTTAATTTCTTTTGACATACTTACTTTCTCCTTCTATTTTTCAATGATAGCCAAGATGTTAGCTTCGCCTACGATGATGTACTTTTCATCGCCGTCTTTGACATCAATACCTGCGTGGGCTTCAACTAAGACACGGTCTCCAGCTTTAACACTTGGAGCAACCAAGTCACCGTTCAAGGTACGAACACCTTGTCCAGTAGCTACAACTTTGGCTGTTTTTGTTTTTTCTTGGGCTGAGCCTGCAAGGACAAAACCTCCAACAGTTTGTTCTTTTTCTTCGATTTTCAAGACCACACGGTCTCCTAATGGTTTCAACATCTGTTTTCCTCCATGATGAACTACATATTATTAGCACTCTTTATATATGAGTGCTAATTTATAGTTCTATTGTATCACTTGGTCAGAAATAGTCAAGAAAAAAGTCTGACTTTCTCAAGATAAAAAGCCTGAGAGTAACTCAGACTTTTTAATGCTTAAAATGGCAATTCTTCCTCTTCCAAGACCAAATCTGCCAAATCCTGTCCGGCATTATTTTCACGCATGGCTCGTTGGGCACGACTTTCCAAAAGTTGGAATCCTGTAACAAGTACTTCGGTCACATAGTTCATCTGGCCATTTTTCTCAAAACGACGAGTACGTAATTCCCCATCAACGGAAATGAGACTTCCTTTAGTTGCGTAGCTTGCCAAGGTTTCTGCTAGTCTGCCCCATAGAACCATATTGACAAAGTCAGCTTCACGTTCACCGTTTTGGTCTTTGTAACGACGGTTCACAGCGATAGTTGCGCGCGCTACTGACTTGTCATTGTTGGTTTTGTGCAATTCTGGTGTGGACGTCAAACGCCCAATCAAGATAACTTTATTATACATATTTTCTTCCTCCTACTTATCTATTCGTAAGAAATCAAAAAAAGTTACAGAAATTTGTAACTTTTCGAGGAAATTTCTTATTTTTTATGAATCATGAAACCTGTCGCCTGTTGATTGGCCATAATGGTCATATCTGTAATCTGCACACGACGAGGTTGACTGGTCACATAGATAACTGTATCAGCGATATCTTGTGCCTGCAAGGCTTCGATTCCTTGGTAAACGGACGCAGCTCGTTCTTTATCACCGTGAAAACGTACCGTCGAAAAATCTGTTTCGACAATTCCAGGCTGAATAGTTGTCACCTTGATATCCGTTGCGATGGTATCAATTCGCAGTCCATCTGAAAAAGTCTTAACTGCTGCCTTGGTAGCTGAATAAACTGCTGCACCTGCATAAGCATAAATTCCTGCGGTTGAGCCCATATTGATGATATGCCCTTGATTGGCTTTTGCCATTGCTGGCAAGAAACAGCGAGTGACTGCCATCAAACCCTTGACATTGGTATCCAACATTGTCAACATATCCAGCTCCTCATAGTCTTGATAGGGAGCCAAGCCAAGAGCTAGTCCAGCATTATTGACCAAGATATCAATTTGAGCTATCGTTTCTAGAATATCGGAGCAGACAGTCTTGACCATGATCATATCCGTGACATCTAGTGGAAAAGTCCAAACTGTTTGATTTGGAAAAGTTTCTGCAAACTCCGACTTGAGGGTTTCTAGTCTGTCTATCCGTCGTCCTGTTAAAACAACATTCTCACCCTGCTCCAGATAAGCACGCGCAATCGCTTCACCGATTCCTGATGTCGCCCCTGTAATCACAACATTTTTTGCCATCTTATTTCCTTCTATCTAGTCTATCAGATATTAACAACTTCTTAGGCAGTCCAGTGTTTAGCTGGGTCAAATGGTGTTCCGACAACTTGGTCTTCTGATAATTCAATAATACCACGTTTTTGCGGAGCATTTGGCAAATGCAATTCACGAGGACTACACATCATGCCAAAACTCTTTTCACCACGAAGTTCACCTGGGAAAATGAGGTTGCCTTTTGGCATCATTGCTCCAGGAAGAGCCACAATGGTTTTCAACCCGACACGCGCATTGGGAGCTCCTGCAACGATTTGTACAGTCTTATCACTAGCGACTGCAACTTGGCAGATGTTGAGGTGGTCACTATCTGGATGGGCTACCATCTCGACAATTTCACCAACAACAAACTTAGGCTCCTTGTCATTGACAATTTCTTCTTCAAAAGCTTCCGTTTGTAATTCTTGGTTCAAACGATCGACTTGCTCATCTGTCAAAAAGACTTGACCGCGCTCTGCAATTTCAAACAAACTTGAAACTTCGAAAATATTCCACGCCACTGTTTCCCCATTATCTTTGCGGAAAACACGAGCTACCTTGCCTTTGCGCTCCACGTCCAACTTGGCATCTCCGCTGTTTTTCACGATGATCATAAGGACATCACCGACATGTTCTTTATTATATGTAAAAATCATTGTTTCCTTTTTCTCCTATTTTAGTCCTGCTAAAAAGTCGTTAATTTGTTGCTTGCTTTTACGGTCTCGATTAACAAAACGGCCAATTTCCTTGTCCTTTTCTAGAACAACAAGGCTAGGAATTCCGTAAACATCCCAGAGTTTAGCCAAATCCATATACTGGTCTCGGTCCACTCGAATAAAGGTGAACTCTGGATTGGTCTCCTCAATTTCTGGCAAGGCAGGATAGATATAACGACAATCACCACACCAGTCTGCTACAAAAAGAAAGACCTTCTTGCCATCTTTTTCTACTAAGGATGCTAATTCTTCTAAACTTGCTGGTTGTATCATAAGACTTCCTCCTCATAGACTAGGTCTTCATGTTCATAGACAAAGGTATAATGACGGCCATCCTCAAAAATGACGCCACCAACCAAGCTCTCTAGACTGCTTTCATAGACTTGAACATAGAGGGTCGCAATTTCCCCCATGTCTGAAAAATGGTCTCGCACAATCGCTGTCAACTCTTCCTGAGTCTTCCTGAGCTTACGGTCATCTGCAACTTTTTTCGTAGCAAGGGCAAGGCTTCCAATACCTAGCAGAGCCAAGCCTGCCATCCACATTTTTTTAGCTTTCATACCATTCATTTTAACACAAAAAAGGCTTTAGGACAAATGAGGAAACAGAAAAAAAGCAAGTAAAAAGCCCCTTCCTTTAAGGAAAAGGACTTCTTATACTCAATGAAAATCAAAGAGCAAACTAGGAAGCTAGCCGCAGATTGCTCAAAGCAGCGTTTTGAGGTTGTGGATAAAGCTGACGTGGTTTGAAGAGATTTTCGAAGAGTATTATTCTTATTGCCAGGCACCTGAGTTGCCAACGTAGTAACCATCAGGCGTGTAGGTATTGCGAAGCATCTTACCTGATGAAGCCAGATAATACCACTTGCCATTATCTTTGACCCAATCATTCGCTAGCATGGCACCAGAAGAACTTACATAATACCATTCTCCCTTGTCATAAACCCAAGCGCTTGCTTTCATGGTTCCTGAAGTTGATAAATAGTACCACTTGCCTTGATCGTAAAGCCAGTCACTCGCAATCATGGCTCCTGATGATTTAAAGGCATACCAGTTGTTACCTTGATAAAGCCAAGTTTGATTGAACATGACTCCTTTATCATTCATAAAGTACCAAGTTCCCTTGTCATAAACCCAATCCTTCTGCACTAATTGACCTTGTTTTTGATAGTACCAGTTTTGGTTTGATTTTAACCAGCTTTCTGCTTTTACAATCGGATAAAGTTCTTTGAAAGCTCCTCCATCATATTTATGACTGATAGATTTTAGTTTTTCTAGTTTCAACTCGTCATTATCATAATTTGCCCAAGCAAAAACTTTTTGACCATTAACAGTCTCTGGTAAAGTAGCAGTGTAAGTCTTGGTTTGATAATCCCATTTAGCATCGAGGTAGGTGTATTGATCATTTGATTCTTTAATATGGTAGTAGCCTCTCTTTCCACTATCATTATGAATATCATCCACAACTTTCGTTGACCAGGTCTTTACTTCGTTTCCGCTCTTAGCCTCGACCTTGATATCTCCTCTATAGCCATATGGAACATAGAAATTCAGGTAACGCCCTTCTTCCCCGATCATAGACTTGTCCTTTTCTTGACCTAGGAAATTGACAGTCTGATCTTGACCATTGAGACTAACCGTCCACTCGATTTTCTCGGTTTTTGGCAAATCCAATACTTTAATATCCACTTCATGGCCATTATTAAATCGGAGAATGTTGCCATCTTGATACTGAACTCCACATTTAACAACCCATTCTTCTTTTAGCTCGAATGCCTGACCTGAATGAGGAAAAGTCAGTAAAGCTAGGCCTGCTAGAGACAAACCAAATAGTGTGATTTTTTTCATTGTAAATCCTCCTTAACTTTTGTTATGTTAATTATATCACTATGTTTTTATTTTGCAAATATTATCCTAAATATGCAAGCAAAAAACCTCTGAGATTCTTCTCAAAGGTTTTGATTTAGCTAATTACTATTCTCAACAGCTGCAGTAATAAAGGCAGTGTAGAGTTCTTCTGGACGATTTGGACGGCTTGACAGTTCAGGGTGATACTGACACGCTACAAAGAATTTATTTTCAGGAATTTCCACGATTTCGACCAAACGATTGTCTGGAGAAACTCCTGAGAAGACAAAGCCTGCTGCCTCAAACTGCTCACGGAAGGCGTTGTTAAACTCATAACGGTGACGGTGGCGGCGTTGCACCACTTCTTGATTGTGATAAGCAGCTGCAGCCTTAGATCCACGTTTCAACTTAGACGGATAAAGTCCCAAACGAAGGGTTCCCCCCATATCCTCAACATCAATCTGATCACGCATGATATCAATGATAGGGTATTTTGTTTCTGGTGCAAGTTCTGCAGAATTCGCCCCTTCAAGACCCAAAACGTGACGTGCAAACTCGATACAAGTCAACTGCATTCCCAAGCAGACACCCAACATTGGAACATCATTCTCACGCGCATAACGGATGGCTTGTATTTTCCCTTCCGTACCACGTTGGCCAAAACCTCCTGGTACGATGATTCCGTCCGCATCAGACAAAAGCTCTGCCACATTCTCTGCTGTCACATCATTTGCATTGATCCAATTGATTTTCACTTCTGCGTCGTTGGCATAACCAGAGTGTTTCAAGGCTTCAACCACAGAAATGTAGGCATCTTGCAACTCAACATACTTACCAACAAGGGAAATCTTGACTTGTTTCTTGAGGTTCATGACCTTGTCCACCATAGCTGACCACTCTGTCATATCCGCTACTGGTGCGTCTAATTTCAAATGATCACAGACAATTTGGTCCATACCTTGCGCCTGCAAGTTCAGTGGAATTTGGTAAAGGTGTTCAACATCCAACGATTCGATAACGGCTTCTGGTGCCACATCACAGAACTGGGCCAGTTTGTTTTTAATTCCTTGACCAGCTGGCTCTTCTGTACGAATAACCAACATATTTGGTTGGATTCCCAAGCCACGCAATTCTTTGACAGAGTGTTGGGTTGGTTTGGTTTTCATTTCACCAGCAGCCTTGAGGTAGGGAAGCAAGGTTGTATGGATATACATGACATTATCTGCCCCCACATCTGCCTTCATCTGACGAAGGGCCTCTAGGAATGGCAAGGACTCGATATCTCCAACGGTTCCACCGACCTCTGTGATAATGACATCAGAGTCTGTCGTTAGAGCGGCACGCTTGATTTTTTCTTTCAAAGCATCTGTGATATGAGGAATGACCTGAACAGTTGCCCCAAGATATTCTCCACGGCGTTCTTTACGAAGAACTTCACTGTAAATTTTACCAGTTGTCACGTTAGAATATTTGTTCAGATTGATATCGATGAAGCGTTCATAGTGACCCAAGTCCAAATCAGTCTCAGCTCCGTCATCTGTCACAAAAACTTCCCCGTGCTGATAAGGACTCATAGTTCCCGGATCGATATTGATATAAGGGTCAAATTTTTGAATGGTTACTTTGAGACCACGATTTTTCAAGAGACGGCCCAGACTCGCTGCGACAATCCCTTTCCCAATAGACGATACCACACCACCAGTTACAAAAATATATTTCGTAGACATAGATTCCTCTTTCTAAAATGCTCATGGCCTTGTTCACTACGAGGGGACATAGAAAACAAGACCCTACTAATAAGAATAATCTGGGACGACTGCACCAGATTCACAACTAAAATACAAGAAGATAACTTCTTGAAAAAACAAAAATAGCTCCCTAAGAACTAGGGAGCCCCGACCTCTAAAAGAGGTGCCCGAACAATATGATACCTAAAAATAGGACAATTGTCAATAGCTAACTTTTATTCCTCGATGTTTTCAGTATCATCATCTGAAAACTCATCGTCTTCTTCGTTGAGATCCACGTCTTCACCCAAGTCATCAGGGGCGATTTCGTTGATTTCTGCGTCGTAAGCTTCAACTTCATTTTTCTCATCATCTGGATTTTCATCATCATATGAAAGAGCTGGATCTGCTTCGTATGCATCTTCGTCTTCTGGATCATCTGCATTGTAGTCAATAGCATCTGAATCACCATCCATGAAGGCATTGACGCGTTTTTTCTTAGCTTTTGGTGCTACTTCATCGTCATCATTTTCTTCAAGAGCAATGATTTCTTCGTCGATTTCGTCCACACCATACCATGAACGAAGCCCCCATTTGTTGTCTCCAAGTGAGATGAAGCTACCGTCAAAGTTCAACTCTGTGTAGAACAAAGGCAAGGCTTCACGGATATCGCTGTTTGATGTTCCAAGGTAATTTTGAATTTCGTTTACAAGATCGCTAAAATGCATCTCATGATCGCGACCACGAAGTTCCAAGATAGCACGCGCTACCTCAATCATAGATAGTTCACTTTTTTCTTGCCCAGCAAATACTTCTAATTCCAAAGCGTTTCTCCTCATTTATACTACTATCGCCAGAGCGAACAGACTCTGACCTCATTTTATCATTTACTCTTTATTTTACGATAATTTTGCAGAATAGTCAAAGGTTAAGGGGGAGAACTAATACAAATCTTCTAAGCTTCTATATTCTATGACTTCATTTTTTATGATGCTCTTTTGGAATTCAAAATGATTCAAAGGATTATCAATTAACACTAGCTTGGGAATATCATCTAGGTTAGTAACTAAGGATAAAATAAAATCTGATTTAAACTCTTTGGCTTTTTCATATTCTCTGGCAGTCAATCGAATGCGACCCTTAGATTTTCGAATTCCTTTAACTTCGGCAAGATAGGAATGATCTTGCACATCTACTTGAAAGTCATATCCATCACCATAAAGACGGGCATCGGTCAATAGTCCACCTTGAAATTTTTCTTCTTTATCAAAATGAAGGATAAAATAATTCTCTGCTTCCATTCCAGTTTCTTGTAGACGTTTGAATTTAGTTCGAATAATTGGCTTTTCAATAGTTGTAATACCCATTTGCTTCCCTTCACTGGCAAGTAACATTTTAACTATTTCAGCATAACTATGAACATCTTCATTTCCAAACATCATATCAATTAAATCTTTACGAAAACGGTAAACTTCAGCTTTCTGCCACCAACCTTTTCGATTATTGTCAAAATAAGGATCAAATAAATCCATTCTATTTTTTACAACTCCAGTTGTTTCAGCAATTCCCAGAGAAACCACATAGCGATAAAACTCCGACTTGCTAGAACATTGAAATTCTTTTATAAAAAGCTTGTCAAACTTGGCAAGACCGTAGCCAATTAAATTTAACAATTCATAATGCGGGTGCTTAGACATCACTTTCTCCATCAATAGATATTGATTTTATTATACCAAAAAAACACGGATCATCACCGTGTTTCTGTGTTTATTTCACCAACTTCTTCATCTCATTAATACGTGCTACGGTCGCGTCGTATTTGGCTTGGTAGTCGGCTTGTTTGTCGCGTTCTTTTTGGACGACTTCTGGTTTGGCGTTGGCTACGAAGCGTTCGTTAGAGAGCTTCTTACCGACCATATCCAGTTCTTTTTGCCATTTAGCCAGTTCCTTGTCGAGACGAGCGAGTTCTTCTTCGACATTGAGGAGGTCAGCGAGTGGCAGGTAGATTTCTGCTCCTGTGATGACGCTTGACATAGCGAGTTCAGGTGCAGGAATAGTTGATGCGATTTCCAGGTGTTCTGGATTTGTGAAGCGTTTGATGTAGTTGACATTGCTGTTAAAGAAGGCTTCCAAGTCACTATCGCTTGTCTTAACAAGGATGGTGATTGGCTTGCTTGGAGCTACGTTTACTTCTGCACGCGCATTACGAACTGCACGAATCAAGTCTTTAAGACTTTCCACACCAGTGTGGGCAGCAAGGTCTTCAAAGGCTGAGTTGACAGTTGGGTATTCTGCTGTAACGATAGAACCTTCTGAGATTTGTCCAAAGATTTCCTCTGTCACGAATGGCATGATTGGGTGAAGGAGACGAAGAATCTTGTCCAAAGTATAAAGGAGAACAGAGCGTGTGATGACTTTCTCTTCTTCATTATCACTATAAAGGACTTCCTTAGTCAACTCAACATACCAGTCCGCAAACTCATCCCAGATGAAGTTGTAGAAGATGTGTCCAGCGACACCAAACTCAAACTTATCAAAGTTGGCAGTTGCTTTTCCGATCGTTTCATTGAGGTTGTGGAGAATCCAGCGGTCAGTGACATTTCCAGCTTCCTTGTTGACAACTTTTTCCACATTGGCAGTTGCTTGCTCAAGGGTCAATCCTTCATTATTCATGAGGATGTAGCGAGAGATGTTCCAGATCTTGTTGATGAAGTTCCATGAAGCATCCATTTTCTCGTAAGAGAAGCGCACGTCTTGACCTGGTGCAGAACCGTTTGAAAGGAACCAACGAAGGGCATCGGCACCATATTTCTCGATGACATCCATCGGGTCAATCCCGTTACCGAGAGATTTCGACATCTTGCGTCCTTGCTCGTCACGGATGAGACCGTGGATAAGGACGTTTTGGAATGGTTGACGGCCAGTGAACTCCAAGGATTGGAAGATCATACGAGATACCCAGAAGAAGATGATGTCGTAACCAGTAACCAAGGTTGAAGTTGGGAAGTAACGTTTGAAGTCTTCTGAGTCGACATCAGGCCAGCCCATAGTTGAGAATGGCCAAAGGGCAGAACTGAACCAAGTATCCAAGACATCTTCGTCCTGAGTCCATCCGTCACCTTCTGGAGCTTCTTCGCCGACATATATTTCACCCTCAGCATTGTACCAAGCAGGGATTTGGTGACCCCACCAGAGCTGACGAGAGATTACCCAGTCGTGGACATTTTCCATCCATTGGAGGAAGGTATCGTTGAAACGAGGTGGGTAGAATTCTACCTTGTCTTCTGTATCTTGGTTAGCAATAGCATTTTTGGCCAATTGATCCATCTTAACAAACCATTGAGTAGACAAGCGTGGTTCAACTACAACACCGGTACGTTCTGAGTGACCAACACTGTGGACACGTTTTTCGATTTTAACAAGGGCACCGATTTCTTCCAGTTTAGCAACGACTGCCTTACGAGCTTCAAAACGGTCCATGCCTGCAAATTCGAAGGCAAGCTCGTTCATAGTTCCGTCGTCGTTCATGACGTTAACTTGTGGCAAATTATGACGTTGACCAACCAAGAAGTCGTTTGGATCGTGGGCAGGTGTGATTTTCACGACACCCGTACCAAACTCAGGGTCTGCGTGTTCGTCCCCAACGATTGGAATCAATTTATTAGCGATTGGAAGGATGACGTTTTTGCCAATCAGGTCCTTGTAGCGTGGATCTTCTGGATTGACCGCAACGGCAACATCCCCAAACATAGTCTCAGGACGAGTTGTTGCCACTTCAAGGGCGCGTGAGCCGTCTTCTAGCATGTAGTTCATGTGATAGAAGGCACCTTCTACGTCCTTGTGGATAACTTCGATATCAGAAAGGGCTGTGCGAGCAGCTGGGTCCCAGTTGATGATAAACTCACCACGGTAGATCCAACCTTTCTTGTAAAGGTCCACAAAGACCTTACGAACAGCTTTTGACAAACCTTCGTCAAGAGTGAAACGCTCACGAGAGTAGTCTACAGAGAGCCCCATCTTGCCCCATTGTTCCTTGATAGTAGTGGCATATTCGTCTTTCCATTCCCAGACTTTCTCTAGGAATTTTTCACGACCCAAGTCATAACGCGTAATGCCCTCTCCACGCAAACGCTCCTCAACCTTAGCCTGAGTGGCAATCCCAGCGTGGTCCATCCCTGGAAGCCAAAGGGTATCAAAACCTTGCATACGTTTTTGACGGATAATGATATCCTGCAAAGTTGTATCCCAAGCGTGACCAAGGTGAAGCTTCCCAGTTACGTTTGGTGGTGGAATAACGATAGAATAAGGCTTAGCCTTTTGATCTCCTGAAGGCTTGAAAACATCAGCGTCAAGCCATTTTTGGTAACGACCAGCCTCAACTTCGGCTGGATTGTATTTAGGTGAAAGTTCTTTAGACATATGTTTGTCCTTTCTCTATTGAATTCATTTTATTTTGAATTTGCTTAGCAGCTTCTTCTGCAGACAAATTCGTATTATTTATTTTAAAGTAGTGGTGCAACTCATTCGGTTGATGTTGGGAATTTAATTGAAGTGTTTCAGCGGTCTCTAAAATTTCTCTTTCAGATATCTCAATATGCCGTTTCAAGGGCTTGTGCTTCAACCGGTTCTCCGTTTGATTTCGACGTAAACGCTCTTCAAGACTTGTTTCCAACTCAACAAACAGAATCTCTTGATGAAAGTTATCCAATAAATCCTGAATTTGCTTTAAATACATCAGCTGGTACTGATTTGAAAAATCAATTACGTCAGTTAAAATTACTGATCGCTGATTTCTTGCACTTACTCCAAGGAAAGAAAAGGTAATTCCACGAACAAATTCCCACATCTCCTCTGTATAATCCTGATAGATTTCTAGTGCAAAATCGATGGCTTGATGGTTATAAAAGAGGGTAGCATCCGTCAGTCGAGATAGTTCTTGACCAATCGTCATTTTTCCTGAGGCTGGAGCACCAATAATGAAAAGATGCATCAAATCACCTCCCACTCACTCCTCAGCAAGCCATATCTCAAATCATCACAGCGCTTGCCTTGGGCATCTTTACGGTCTCGGATTCGAGCTTCGAGGGTAAATCCAAGTTTTTCTGCGACTCGTTGACTTTGGACATTATAACCAAAACAAGTCAGCTCAATCTTATGAAGACCTAGTTCTCTAAAAGCTAGATCAATCAATGCACGAGCTGCTTCTGGTACATAGCCTCGACCCCAATAGTCGGGGTGCAAGGTATAGCCGAGCTCGAGAACATCATCTTCGTGACAGTGATTGAAGTCAACAGAACCAATGACTTTATTGGTTCCTTTGACGACGATCCCATAGCCAGCTGGAAGATTATCCTTCTCATTGCGCTCAGGAAGGATAAGCTCCAGATAATAAATCTCATCTTCCAAGGTCTTGACGGGTAGAAAGCCAGCTGGGTAAGAGACTTCTGGGAGACTTGCATAAGCATGGATATCCTCAGCATCCGCCACAGTACGGACTCGTAAAACGAGACGTTCTGTTTCCAAGCGTTCTGGTAATTCAGCTCTTGACATCCTTCTTCCTCGCTTTCTTTATGAAGCTCCCCATAGGGTCAACACGGTTATCTAAATAGCGATAAACGCGCTGGTGACCGTCCCCCATAAAGTAAGTCGGTGAAAAACGGTCATTTTTAAAATGCCCTTTCTCATTCAAGAGATCTGGATCAGCAAGTCGCTCAACAATCTTAGCGAAAATATGACAGATTCCATCTTCCTCGATAATCCGATCTACCTGACAGTCCAATACGACTGGACAATCCTCTAAAATCGGTGCCTGAGTCCGTTCAGAAATCTCGTAGTCTAGCCCCAGGTGTTTCAGTTTCTCCCGATGACTGATAAAACCAGCCTGCTCCATATCGAGCATGAGATTTTCATCAGGAATATTTACGGTGAACTTCTGATAGTACTTAATCTGGTCAGCCGCATTTTCCTCAGTGCCAACACCGATGACCAGCCAATCTCCCAGGCTATAAGAGGAGCTACAGGTCGTAATATTGTGTCCAAAATTCTGATCCTGATACCCCAAAATGAAGATAGGAAAACCATAATAGAGTTTACTTGTGTTAAAAGATTGCTTCATGACAACCTCCTTTGCCTAAGACACAAAAGAAAAGCCCTGCCATATCCATGACAGGGACGAATGTGTTTATCCGCGGTACCACCCAAATTCGGGCAACGCCCGCAACTCTCGTCTTTAAAACAAAAAGACACTTTTATTTCAATTTTTCAGTCATTAGCAACCAGTTTTGACACATTTGTGGACTTCTCAGCGCCGCCACTTTCTGTAAAATGCGAGATTCAAAACACCTCTAATGGCTCTATTGTAGCAAGATTCTTTCGGAAATGCAAGGGACAAGAAAGATTACTTGAATTTGATACCATTTTCTTTCAATTTCTTGATGGTAGCTGGGCCGATTCCTTTCAAGGCAAGGAGTTCTTTTTCAGTCCAGTTTTTAAAATCTGACGCAGACTTGATGCCTTCATCATAGAAAGTTTTGGCACGATCAAGTGGAAGTCCACCCAAGTTTGCTGCAAAATCTTCTACAGAATTGGCTACTTTTTGAGCTTGCTCTTTGGTAGCTTCTACTGCTTGTTCAACTTTTTTAGAAACAGCCTTACCAGCTTGGCTTGCTGACTGTTCTGCACGTTTCACGACTTTTTTTGTCTCTTCTACAACCTTAGTAACAGTACTTGAAAAGGCACCTGCGCGACGGAGGCTATTTCGTAATTGTTTTTTACGATTGAGTTTCTTTGACATGATAAAATCCTTTCAATAAAAAACCCCTGCTCTGACAAGGATTTAATATAAATATTCTATCAAGATTTTAGTAAAAAATCAAGAATCTATCTCGTTTAATAATTTCGCTCACCAAACAAGCCATCTGGCAAATCATGGAATCCCTTACCTGCCTTGAAGTTTTCAAACTTACCAAGTAAGAACTGATAGGCATCCAAACGGCTTTCGTAGCGAATCATGGCATCTTTGGCACGCTCGTCTTGGTCTTCTTCGTAGACTTTTTGGCTTTCCTTGTGCGCCATGTCGTTAATCATGATTTGGGTATTGACCCAAGCTTCAAATTCCTTCATAAATTCTTGTTCGTAACTCATCTTTTCTCCTTATTCTAATCCACGGAAATAGTCCGTATCAATCTCACGGTAGGGTTGAATATCCTGAACATACTCCAACACACCTTGGAATTCTCCGTTTTCATCGTGCACTGCTGCGTAGGTGATGTGGACAAACTTGCCTCGCGATTCAGACTTGAACCACATTTCATACTTGTCTTTGCTTCCCTCACGAAGCCCCTTCATGATGGTCTTGACCTTGTCCAAGTATTTAGGTGGATGACAGAGTTCAACATTGCGCCCAACTTGGGACAGCGTCCGTTTGAAAATCATCTCATCAGCCGGCGTATTGTCATTGTAATACTGGAAAATATCGTCTTTATTGACAAAGGTAATCTCCATAGGGAGGTGATTGAGGATGAGATTGGCCTGCTCGACCGATAGATAGCCATTCCCAAAAGACTGCTGACTATGGCGATCCAACACTGCTTCCTTTTCCTTAGGAGTAAAGGTAATGGTAAACTGACCTTCTGGCGTATCTATGACTTGTTGAACTTGGCCTTCAGCAGTGTCTAGCTGTACAGGTTCCTCTGCACCCTTTTCCTCAACAAAGCTCTGTCTTTCTGGCACCCATTTCTCTGACGGACGGATGATGGCATAACCATAGGCATCGCTCTCCTCCGCAATCTGAAGCCAGTCATCCTGAGTAAAGGATTCAAGGAGAATCATAAGAAGGATGGACTCTTCCTTGAAAATCATACTTTCAAACTCTGTCGCAAAGGCTTCAAAATCTTCCTTTACAGTGCTAATCGGCACTTCTGGTAGTGACTTGGCTGTCGCTAAAGCTGTTTGAAAGAGTTCCCTGATCTGATCATCCACTCCCCACATAACTTTAGGAGGTGAATCGTGACCATAGCGCTCCATGATGGGGAAAAAGAGCTCTTCCTTGCGCTGGTAGTGGATGTCAAATTGACCTACAAGTCCCATCTGACGCACCAAGCCCTTGCGCATCTCCGCCAGCATTTCCTCGTCTTCCATAGATTCATAAGTATCTAACAATCTCCGAATGCGAATCAAGGCCGCACGGAGGGCCAGATTTTCTTCCTTAAAGACCCGAACTGGGTGACCTGGATGCTCGGTATCCTCTACTTCGACACCTTTAATAGCATTTTTAAAAAGATTGGCATGGACATCACAGAGTTCCATGACATCTTCAAAGGTGACACCTGAGTCTGAGTTCATCAGCTCATGCTCCATGAGGGAAATCTCGATGGCTGAGACACCCGCAAAGGTCGCATCAAAACGCTCCTGAACCGACTCAGGAGAGGCACCATTGTGCAATTCTAACAAAATATCCCGCAGGACATGAATCCGTTCATCTGCCATTAGTCTAACCCAATCACTTCGTAGCCGTTTGCTTCCAGCGTGCGGACAATCTTGTCCATAGGAGTTCCTTCCAGCTTAGAACCTTGTTTGAGTGATACTTTACGACCAACAGTATTGCGCATCAAGGGATTGGCAAGGGGTTTAAAACCAAGCTCCACTAGGATTTCCAAGACTTCTGGATGCTTGTCCACTACTTCTGCAACAGGAATTGACACATCGATGATATTGTCCATGATGACCTCCATTGTATGTTCTAAAATGATTTTACTGCTTATATTATACCATATGGAGAGAGATTAAAAAACTAGCAGTGGAGTTCCTGCTAGTTCTCTGCGACTTGAATTACGACCTAAAAAAGTTTAAAGAGCCAATCCAATATTTTAAATAATAGCTTGTAAAACAGCAATTGGACTGCAAAAGAGATGATCATCCACAGGAATTTCATAATCCCAAAAATTGGTTTGATAAAAATAATAGCAAGAAGACCCAAAAAAAATTTCATTCTCTCTCCTCTGGCTTGATGAGCCACCGAGCCGTATCCATTAGCTTGTCTGCAATAAAGAGTTTCCCAAAACCGACAACGGCATTATCATCTTTCTTTATCGTTTTCATGACTTTTACACCTTGCATGGTCAAAAAGTAATTCCCGTAAGTTTTAGCTAGAGTTTTTATAAGGCCCATTTTACTCTCCTTCGATGATTTCAGCTTCTTTTCTGATTGTTTCAACATCTTCTTGATATTGAACTTCAGTATAATTGACTAGTTTAGACAATTCTTTCTGCAAACTTTCACCCATCGGTTTCATAGTTGCAAAGGTTAAACCACCTGAAATGATACCTCCCAAGATAGGTATGAATTTCCCCATTCCTTTGGCCAACCCTCCCTTGGTCAGATTCACACCAAATATTCTTAAGACTTTTTTCAAAATAGGGTACCAAAGCGTCTTTGTTAAAGCTTTATTAGGTACTGTTTTCATTACCTGTTTGGCAATTGTTATACCACCAGCACGTAGTAAAGCAGCGGTTCCATTCACCCCCAGCATGACTCCTAGATAAAGCAAGAGGGTATTTTGAGCATCTTCACTCAACTCCTCGCGAGAAGCCCAAAGATCCTCATAACCATAAATATAACCTAATTCTTGAGCCAATTTCAGAGAGAAACCATAAAATTGAGCCACATCAGCTGGAATGGTAATTGCCATAGCAATCCCTCCAGGTAATCCTGCCAAAACAGAAGTTCCACTCGCCAATAAAACATTATCCCTAATGCAGGCATTAGCCACTCGATCTATGATTTCTTGAGATAAGAGAGACGTTGGGCCTTGTTCTAATAAAGTAGGAATGTCCTGTGGATCCAATTCTTTGGAAAACTTATCCACTAAAAATTTCGAACGATCAACCTTAACAACAGGTAGTTTCACCACTTGTTGCAATACTTGCATAGCCAACTCTTGTTCAGCCATATACAAACTCCTTTTACTTCTGTAAGTTATATTCTATGATAGCATACTCTTTTAAAGTATTTTCAAATTCCCCTCAAAAATTTTCAAAAAATCCTTAGCAACTTATTTGTTAAAGATTTTTAATAGTCTTTGTAGAGACAGCTCGAATATTCAACCCCTACCTTTACAACATGATATTCTATCTGTGAATGATAGTCTATTATTGTCTCACCTAAAATGTTCCTTGAATACACACTAACTATGAACTTTCGAGCTTCATCTTATAAATCCATAATTTCTTTTTTCTTTCGATCAAATTCTTCCTGAGATAATATACCTGCATCTAAAAGAGATTTTAGTTTTGTAAGTGCTTCGATTTGCTCATCTAATGATAGACTTGGTTTCATGGCTTTTCCATCTAAACTTTGAGCCATATTCATTCCAAATATCATGCCAGCACTATCACCTAGACCATGTTGCTCTACTCCTGATGCAATTTTTTGTTGTGCTGCAATATTAGAAGATTTCTGCGATACATCATCATAAGCTTTTAAATTCATCTTATTTGATGAAAATTGTTTAACCAGTTCCTTAGATTCTGGTGAGAACTCAATATTAGCAATGGCAACTTTTACAATCTCAAATCCAAAACGTTCTTTCCAAGTCCCTGCATACTGTCCATCATTTGATACTTGTTCCGCAAGAACTGCAGCTTGTGAGGGTAATTGTGAAATACGATAAGTTGTTGACAAAGAATTAAGTGCAACAATAAAAGATTGAAGAAACTCTGTTACTATTTGTGATCTAGCTTGAGCGCTATCAAAGGTATAATAAGTCACATTGGCAGGAAGAAAGTTTGTGATAAATTGCTTAGCATCTGTAATTTGGATAGAAAATGTTCCAAAAGCACGTACTTCTAAATCTGTCCCATGAAACAAATCATTATACATGACTGGACCGCGAGTTCCAAATTTAATATCACGAATTTCTCTCAAATTAACAAAACAAATCTGTTTTTGCTGATCACTTTGACCTCCGAATCCAACACGATTAACAACATTGTCAAACAGTGACTTTTTCAATCCATCACCGTTAAAAACACTGCTCTCACCATTTTGGTATTCATATCCACCTGGTTCTGTAATAATTTCCTCTATACCAGACTGACTAAAGATAAAGGCAGCAGTATTTTCTGGAATAAAAATCTTGGATCCGTTCGAAATAACACCTACAGATCCCTTCGTATTGACACCCCTACCATTATTACTTTCTTGAACAATACCTGGACTTACAGCTGTATGTTCATCAAAAGCATGAACTGTGATAATTTCTTTCCACTGATCTGCAAATGTCCCACCAATAGAATCTGTGATTGCTTTTATCAACCCCATTTAATTGCCCCCTTATAAACTTTGCTCCATATCACAATAGGCACATCTCACTGTTTGCTTCACTTGACCTGACAAAGGTGCTCCACAAAAGCTACACTTGGTTGAAATCTTTTCTGGCTCTGCATCCTTAATCCCAAGCCCTGCTTTAAAAGTGTCAAATGTATCCTTAAATGTTTCTGCCAAAACATCTGCTCCAAACAAGCTACTATCTCCCAAGGTTTCAAAATTACTTGTATCACCTGAAATCAATTTAATAATGTTTCTAGCCCACTTGTCAGTATCCTTAGTATTATTAAATGAAAAGATAGCTTGCCCGCCATTATAATAAATTTCCAACAGTTTCACACCATTGGTTTTGGTTACTGAAACTTGAGGCTTCCCTTCAAAAATTTTAATCTGGTTAATGGGTATTGTAACTTGGTCTTTTTTCCCTCCCCAAAAACCTTTTTTGATATGTATTAAGTGTAGATTCGTTAAAATTAATTCATCTGTAGACAAACCATTTTTCCCAAAACTCACATGGTCACTATTCATAACCATATATTCATGTGGCAATAATTGATAATCCATATTGAACTCCACTCTTCCTATTAAAGACTAGCTTTCCACTGCTCCACTTGTTCATGTAGATTATCACGATAATCTTTTAGAGTCTTAATCACTTCTTCTTTCCCTTGAATCGGTGCTTTCTTTAATGGACCATATTGTTTTTTTAAATCTTCCATTTCTTTTTTAGTGCTATCTTTTAGTTCTTGGATAGCAGCGCTATCTTCTAAAACAGTCCCTTTAAAGGCTTCATCTGCTTCTGTATAGTAATTATCGATTATTTTCTCATTCATAATCAAGTAATCTTCATAGGTTTTTATAGACTCAATTGTCGTATCGCTAACATCTTGTGGGTTAAAATCGCTTGAACTGAGTTTTTCTTTTGCTTTAGCAAACAACCCTTTCTTCTCAGAACTACTAGATGAAGCTTCTGTTTGATTCTCACTAGAAGAGCTGCTTGTTTTTTCAGAAAGAGAACTACAAGCAACTAGAGTAGAGACGGAAAGACATAGCAAAGCTAAACGACAAACTTTTTTTACATTATTCATTGATAGAATCTCCTTTTATTTATGAAATCATCATATCATATTTGCTAAAAAAAAAAAGTATTTTCTGATTAGTTAACATTTAAAAATACAGAATCCCTTTTTTAAAAGAATATTTTTCCATTTCAAATTCCACCTATTTTCACCCACCAAAAAAGAGGGTTACCCCTCTTCTTAGTTCTTATCCAGATTGCGTAGCATTTCGTCAATCTTGTTTCCATACTCGATGGACTCGTCTTTGACGAAGGTCAAATCTGGGATTTTGTACAATTTCAAATTGCGACCAAGTTCACGTTTGATGGTACCAGTTGCTTTTTCAAGCCCGATTTGAGCTTTTTGGTTATCCGAAGCAAGGTTACTCAAAATGGTGTAGTAAACTTTGGCAACAGACAAGTCACCTAGCATCTGAACATCTGTGATGGTCACGCCTTGGACACGCGGATCACGGACTTTCTTTTGCAAAATCTCATTGACTTCACGCTTGATTTCCATGCCCACACGATCCATACGGAAATGATTTGCCATGATATTCCTTTCTCTACTTTGAACCAAAAGCTAGGCCAGCAGACCTAGCTATTTCTATTAGATAGAGGAACTAGAGCCATTTGAATCTAGGAAACAAGCCTTAGATAGAACTGAAGTTCATCAAGGCGCTGTTGACGACGAGTCAAATGAGCTATCGTTTCTCTATTATCTCTTGATTTCTTCCATGACATAAGCCTCAATCACATCATCCATCTTGATATCATTGTAGCCATCAATCATCAATCCACCTTCACGACCGTTTGTAACTTCTTTGACGTCGTCTTTGTAGTGTTTCAAGCTTGCGAGTTCACCGTCATAGATAACAACACCGTCACGGATAACACGGACTTTAGAGTCACGGGTAACCTTACCGTTGATAACCATGAATCCACCGATAGTTCCCACTTTAGACACCTTGAAGGTTTCACGAATAACTGCTTCACCGATAACTTTTTCTTCAAATTCTGGATCAAGCATCCCTTTCATGGCTTCTTCCATCTCTTCGATAACCTTGTAGATAATGCTGTGGAGACGGATTTCCACATCGTCAGCTTCAGCTTGTTGACGAGCTTGTGGTGTAGGACGTACGTTGAAACCAACGATAAAGGCATTTGAAGCTTCGGCAAGAGTCACGTCAGATTCGTTGATGGCACCGACCGCTGAGTGAACAATGGTAACTTTAACACCTTCTACATCGATTTTCTGAAGTGAGGCAGAAAGTGCTTCAACAGAACCTTGTACGTCGGCCTTGATGATAACGTTAACTGACTTGAGTTCACCAGCTTTAAGTGTATCAAAGAGGTTTTCAAGGCTGACACGTTGGGTAGCTTGACGTTGTTTCATAAGGGCACGTTTGGCACGTTCTTCACCTGCTGCACGCGCAGATTTTTCATCTTCGTAAACGGCAAAGTGGTCACCCGCCATTGGAGCTTCGTTCAAACCTGTGATTGAGACTGGTGTTGATGGTCCAGCAACCTTAACACGACGACCAAGATCATTGGTCATAGCACGAACACGACCGAAGGTATTTCCGACAACGATTGGGTCTTGAACATTCAAGGTACCTTGTTGAACAAGAAGGGTTGCGACCGCTCCTTTTCCTTTATCCAAGCGCGCTTCGATAACTGTACCGATAGCACGAACTGTTGGGTCTGCCTTGAGTTCTTGGATTTCAGCCACAAGAAGGACTGTTTCCAATAATTCTTCGATGTTTTGGTTAAATTTAGCCGAGATTTCAACAAATTCAGAATCTCCACCCCAAGCGGTTGACATAACTCCATGCTCTGCCAATTCACCGATAACGCGTTCTGGGTTGGCACCTGGTTTATCAATCTTGTTAATGGCTACGATGATTGGAACGTTGGCCGCTTTTGAGTGGTTAATGGCTTCGATAGTCTGAGGCATAACCCCGTCATCTGCCGCTACGACCAAGATCGTAATATCGGTAACAGAAGCACCACGCGCACGCATAGATGTAAAGGCCGCGTGTCCTGGTGTATCAAGGAAGGTAATCTTCTTACCATTTTCCACGATTTGGTAGGCACCGATATGCTGAGTGATACCACCTGCTTCACCTGTCGCAACACGAGAGTTACGAAGGGTATCTAGGAGTGTTGTTTTACCGTGGTCAACGTGTCCCATGATAGTTACAACTGGTGGACGCTCAACCAATTCATCTTCATTGAGATAACCATCTTCGACAAAGAAACGTTCGATGTCGGCATTATCCACTTCAACCTTTTGTTTGGCTTCGATACCGTAATCCACCATGAGGAGTTCAATTGTTTCCCCATCCAAAGATTGGTTTTGTGTGGCCATGACACCCATCATGAAAAGTTTCTTAACGATTTCAGCTGGTTCACGTTTGATACGTTTTGCGATTTCCGCAACGGTCATACCATCTGTATATTCAAATTCTGTTGGCAATTCATGGAATTTACGTTCTGTAACAGGTTTTGGAGTCTGATTACGGTTGTTCTTGTTATTGCCTTTTTTGTTCTTCTTATTGTTATTCCAGTTACTATTTCTTTGATTTCTCACTTGATTTTGACTACTTCGATTCTTTTGTTGTTTTCTAGGACCATCTTCTTCGTGATCATAATCATCACGTTCTTTGTCTGGTCGGGCTTGCTTCTTACGACGTGTATCCACTGCAGGTTCTTTTTTCTCAGGGACGACTTCAACCACTGCTTGAACTTGCTGTGCTTGTTGCGCTTGCTCAGCTAACTTAGCTGCTTCTTCAAAGATTTCCTCTGGTTCCTTGCGTTTGTTAGCTTGAGCTAAGGCTTCTTTAGCAGCCTGATACTGCTTGAAGCGTTCCTCACTTGAACGTGCGTACTCTGCATTTTGTTCTGCTTTTAGGGCTGCTGCACGGGCTTTAAAGTCAATACGTGGAGCTACTTGATTTGGACGTTTATCCTCTTGTTGACGGCGCTCATTGCCACGATTTTGCTGACCTTGCTGTTTCTTAGCCTGGTCATTAAAACGACGATTGTCGCGGTTGCCTTGACCTTGTTTTCCACCATTACGGTTATCATTCTTTTGATGATTTCCCTTTTGTTGGTCACGGTTATTGCCCTTATTTTGCTTGCGTCGTTCTGCCTGTTCTTTGGCACGAGCTTCACGCTCAGCCTTGAAATTACGACTTTGCGGTTTAGCTGCTACTTTTTCTGTTTTAGGAGCAACTGGCTCAGCTGGTTTTGCCTCTTCCTTGGCTACAGCTGGTTTAGCTGGCTCAGATTTCTCGGCTTTCTTTTCTGCACTTGCTTTTGGTGTTGCAGGTTTTGCTTCTGCTTTCGGAGCAGCTGCAGGCTTAAAGCTGGCAACGATTTTTGCAGCGACAGCTTCTTCCACACTTGATGAGTGGCTTTTCACATCCAAGCCCAACTCTTTTGCACGCGCTACAACTTCTTTACTTTCTTTTCCAAGTTCTTTTGCGATTTCGTACAATCTTTTCTTAGACAAATCATGTCCTCCTCTTCTATTCCATAAGAGACCTCATTTTCTTTGTAAATCCAGCATCTGTCACAGCCAAAACCTTTCTCGATTTTCCGACTGCTATGCTTAATTCCAGTGTTGAAAACACGGTTACAATTTCTACTTGATAATAATGACTTTTATCTTGAATCTTCTTGGTTAGATTGGGCCCAGCATCATGGGCTAGAAAGACCAACTTGGCCTTGCCATCTTGAATGGCCTTGACCACCAATTCTTCACCCGATATAATCCGACCTGCTCGCTGAGCAAGCCCCAAGAGATTGCTTATCTTTTGCTTATTCAAGTCCTAACTCTCTTCTTTTCACTTTGTGATCCACATAAGCGATCAACTCTTCATAAAAGCTTTCATCCACTTCCATGCTAAAGCTGCGGTTAAAGACCTTCTTCTTTTTCGCCTCTAAGGCTTCTGCATTGTCTAGCTTGATATAAGCGCCGCGGCCATTGGCCTTGCCTGTCGGATCTATAAAGACTTGTCCTTCCTTGTTTTTGACAATGCGGAGCAAATCACGCTTATCAATCACTTCATTGGACACAACAGACTTGCGCAAAGGGATTTTTCTCGTTTTCATCTTTCCCTCCTCTAGCAGCTTTTATTCTTCTACAGTATCGTTTTCTGCTTCCAAATCTACTGAAGCAACCTCTTCCATGGCTTCAAATTCGCTAGCAGACTTGATATCGATACGGTAACCAGTCAAGTGAGCTGCCAAGCGAACGTTTTGTCCACGACGACCGATAGCAAGAGAAAGCTTGTTATCAGGAACAACCACCAAGGCACGTTTGCTGTCGTTTTCGTCAAAGATAACTTGGTCAACTTCAGCAGGAGCGATAGCATTGTAGATAAATTCAGCTGGATCAGCTACCCATTCGATAACGTCGATATTTTCTTCGATTGGTACCATACGGTCGCTCTTAGCATCGTAGCGAGCTGGGTGGAATTTGCTGGTAATTTTCTTGATGTTAGCACCACCACGTCCGACGATTGTCCCGATCGCATCCACGTTTGGATTGTAGCTACGAACAGCAACCTTCGTACGGTCACCAGCTTCACGAGCCACGCTCATAATTTCAACAGTTCCATCATAAACTTCTGGAATTTCTTGCTCCATCAAACGTTTGATCATTTCTGGATGGCTACGGCTAACAAAGACGTTGACACCACGAGGGTTGTCTTCAACCTTGTAAACATATACTTCGATACGATCATGAGAAGCAAAGACTTCCCCAGGGATTTGGTCTTGTTTTGACAATTGGGCTTCAATGCTACCAAGGTTGACATAAATAAAGCGATTGTCAAAGCGTTCTACAGTACCAGACATGATTTCTTGCTCATGTTCTTTGTAAGTATTGTAAGTGATGGCACGTGTTTGCTTGCGCATTTTTTCCATGATGGTTTGTTTGGCAGATTGGGCTGCTACACGACCAAACTCAGCAGGTGCTTCTTCAAACTTGATTTTATCCCCAAGCTCATAGGCTGAATTAATGGCAAGAGCATCTTTTAAGCTGATTTCCAAACGGCTATCAAATACTTCATCAACCACTTCACGGACAGTATAGACTGTAAAGTCACCTGTTTTCTCGTTAAAGTCAATAGCTACACTGTCCGACTGACCATAACGTCTGCGATAAGCGGAACGAAGCGACTCTACTACTGCGTCGATGATATCTTCTTTTTTGATTCCCTTGTCTTCTTCCAAAATGCGGAAGGCCTCTAGCATTTCTTTACTCATGTTTTCTTCACTTTTGAATCCTCAAAAGCTATCCTTTCTTTTTCTATAATTTAACTGCTAAACGTGCTTTTGATACTAAACTGTATGGAATTTGGACAGTTTTCTTACGCGTCTTGTCCATATATTCCATGGTCAACTCGTCCTCTTCGAAGGCCAACAAGGTTCCTTCAAAGACCTTTTGCTTATCGATGGCTTGGTAGAGCCCGACATGGATGTATTTCCCAACCGCTCCAGCAACGGCATCCTTGGTTTTCAAAGGACGTTCCAAGCCTGGACTGGTGATTTCTAGGAAATATTGTTCTGGGAAGGGATCTGGCTTGATGGTATCTAGGACAGGACTGATAATTTCTGTCAAGTCCGCCGTGTCATTCAAGGTAATTCCTTCAGGTTTATCTACAAAAATACTGAGAATCATGTCACTGCCAATCTTTCCATACTCGATATCCACGAGTTCGAAAGGTGCTTGGATGACAGGTTCTACAACTTCTCTGACTAATTCTACGATTGTTGCGATTGCGTCCACCTCCTCATAAGCAAGAGGCGAAGATATTTCCCCGCCTCTCTTTCTCATATTCTTACTATTAGTATAGCACGTTTGCCAACTTATGTAAAGCAAAAGCACTTGTACAACCTGATTTCAGGCTATTTCTTAAAATTCTGCCTCAACTCGGTAGATAACTTGCCCCTTGTTTGAGAATTTTTGCTCGTATTCTGTCATGACATTGCCTTCAAAATCACTGGCATGCAAATCTAGCCAGACACCATTGAGTTTCATACCATACTGAGAAAAACTCACTAGGCTGTACTCAAACAAGCCACGGTTATCCGTCTTGAAATGAATTTCCCCATTTTCAGGCAAGATGCGCTTGAAGGTATCCAAGAAGGTCTTGTAGGTCAAACGACGCTTTTCATGGCGTTTTTTAGGCCATGGATCTGAAAAGTTCAGATACAAACGATCAATCTCACCATCTTTAAAGTAGTCTGTCAAATCAGAACCATCCACCCACAAGAGCTTGATGTTAGGCACTCCAACTTCAAGAACCTTGTCTAAAGCGTAACTCAAAACAGACTTTTGAATGTCAATCCCTATATAATTGATGTCAGGGTTTTGCTTGGCCATACCTGAAACAAAGGCACCCTTTCCACTTCCAACTTCCACATGAATGGGATTATCATTTCCAAACAAGTCCCGCCATTTTCCCTTAGCTTCTAAGGGATTGAGGACCACATACTGGGGATTTGCCTCTAGTAATTCTGTCGCCCCTTTACGATTTCTAACTCTCATCTTCTCTTTCCATACTTGTCTCGGAAGTGACGCAAGCCATGAATCTCCCGATTGACATTTTCTAAATCTTGGTTCATATAATACTTGGAAATCTGGCTCAAATAAGACAATTGACCATACCAATACAATTTATTTAATACCGTTTGATTGTACTTGTATCCGTAGTAGGTCAACCATTCCTTCCACTCATGTTCTGGAATATAATGGCAGAGCATATGGGCCACATCAAACATGCGGTCGGTCAAGCGAACCGAATCCCAATCCACCAAATAAATCAAGCCACTATCTGTCTCAATCCAATTACTATGTCGTACATCTCCATGGACAATGGTCGCATAGTCCTCTCTAAATCCTGGAATAGTCTGACGTAAATCAGCCATCACTTCACTGATAAAATGATTTTTACGTAAAGCATCTGGAACCGTTTCCTGCCAAGACTGTAGTAAATCTACAGGTGTTTCCATGGCATAGCCCAAACGACTCAACTGTGTCATCAAAGGACGTGAGCGATGTAGGCGGGTTAAAATATTGACGATTTGCTTACGATTCATATCATAGGGGGTCAATATCTTGCCTGTCAACCATTCTTGAGCACACATATCACGCCCATCTGCCAAACGGCGACTCCATAATAACTGTGGAGCAATTTGTTCTCTAGCTAGAC
Organism: Streptococcus vulneris; assembly: GCF_019218685.1. Classification (NCBI taxonomy): domain Bacteria; kingdom Bacillati; phylum Bacillota; class Bacilli; order Lactobacillales; family Streptococcaceae; genus Streptococcus; species Streptococcus vulneris. Next base: position 31,097 of record NZ_JAHUZC010000010.1, read on the forward strand.
CAGGTAGGATTGGAGAGGTGTTCATTTTTACAAAGATGCGCTTCCCATCAGGATAGCTACCCATATAAGCCTTGCCACTTTTCCCAGGTATGGGAGTCAGTGTTAGCTCATTATCACCCAAATCCATTTCTTTCCTCCGTATAAAGTTTCCTTACTATTCTACTAGTTTTTGGGCTATTCGTCAACCGCTCCACACCCGATTCTAAAAGAAAAGCCTCTGGGGTAGTTTGGGCTATCATTCTAGAAAGAAAAAGGCAAGCACCGTCTTCTGCTTACCTTTTCATGATGTTTATAAATAATATAAGAGTGGCCAAGCATTGTAAAACATGTGAACTAGAGTAGAAACCCATAGGTTTTGGCTCTTTTTATAAGCAAAGCCCAGTAACAAGCCCCCAAGTAGATAAAAAATAAACGAAGGGACATTAGAAGGTCCATGCATGAAAGAAAAGAGAGAGGAAGTTAGCACAATCCCTAACCAAGAATTGTCAAAAATCGCACCTTGAAGAAGTCCTCTGAAAATGAGTTCCTCCTGGATGGGTCCAAAAACTGAGGAAGTCAAAATCAAAGACAGAGAAATTCCTCTGCTAACTTCCGACAAGTGTTGAACTCCTGCGCCAGAAGAAACAGCAAAGAAATGAATATAAACCAGCGTCTCAAGAACGCTTAGAAGAAAGATTGCAATAAAAAGCAAAAGTTCTTTCTTGCTTAACATCCCAAAAGAAATCATTTCAAACTTTCTAGCATAAGCAACACTCAGCGAGGTTACTAGAAGACTTACAATAATCAATGCAGATTCATTTTGAAAAAAATCCCCATGGTTAATCGTATAAGGAACTGTAATGACGATTATTAATACTAAAAATCCAAAACACAAGGCATGAAATTTATCAAAAAACTCCATCAAATTATCCTCCTCACCAAACAGACTTCCCTACAAGTCATCCTTTAGTGCTAGTCTTTCCAATACAAACCATTTTATACTAACGTTGCCTTGTTGTACTCCAGTACAGCCTGCTACTAGTTTTCCCTTTGATTTTCATTGAATATAAGTTAAAAGTGGCAAACTGTTGTAAAACATGTGGACTAGAGTAGAAACCCAGAGGTTTTGGCTCTTTTTATAAGCAAAGCCCAGCAACAAGCCCCCGAAAAGATAATAGCAAAACGAAGGAATATCATAAGGTTCATGCATGAAAGAAAAGAGAGAGGATGTCAGCACAAGCCCCAGCCAAGAATTATCAAAAACTGCACCTTGAAGAAGCCCTCTAAACATGAATTCCTCCTGGATAGGTGCCAAAACTGTAGCACTAACAATAAAGGAAAGCGAAAGTCCTTTACTAGCTTCCTCAAGGTGTTGAGCCGAAGCACCAGAAACAACTGAGAAAAAAGCATGATAGCTAATACTTACCAGCACAGTGAGAAGAAAAATTCCAATGAACAGCAAGAGTTGTTTCCTGCTTAACATCCCCAAAGAAATCATATCAAACCATTTCGCATAGCCAAAACTAAGGAAAAGCAAGAGACTCTTTACAGCAATGAATATGTACTGGTGTTGAAAATGATCTCCTTGATTAATGGAATAACCTGCTGCACCAACGATTGCAAAGACTAAAAATCCCAAAAACAAGGCATGACATTTATTAAAAATTCTCATAAAACTATCCTCCTCACCAAACAGACTTCCTACTCGTCATCCTTTAGTTCTAGCCTTTCTAAAACAAACCATTTGAGTAACCAAAATCCGACCACATAACCAGCCCCTAAGAATATAGCTATTAAAGATAGCATGGGATTTAAGAAATAAAAGACCACCACAGATACAAAGGTTAGCACAAAAACATTGAAGGCAATGGTGTCAGAAGCCCAATCTAGAATGTAGGGTGTCAACCAGTCTAAGGTTTTTGAATCTAGGAAAAATAAGTGTTTATACATGATGACCTCCTCTTGTCAAGCTCTACTACTGCAAGATTAAGAAGACAGTTTGTTCTTTTTAAGACTGACCTGACTACTAGATAATAGATACATTAAGGAATTAAAGACAATGAAAATATGTCCATAGAATAAAATCAGCTTCGCATCCAAACCAAGATAAAGTTTGACCATTAAAAAGATGAGCAAAAGAATTTGAAACCATAAGGTTTTTCCAAAAATAAATTTAAAGCGGTTTTGGATGTCTACTTCCTTGATTTTTACCGCCACCCCTTTATTAGCAAGAAGGAAAATTCCTGCTTCAAACAATCCACTGTAGAGAACAAGCCACCCAATCGATACATTAGAGATTTGTAAAAATGTCCCTAAAAGAATATTCAACATACTACTCAAGAAAATAACAAGAAATAATCTGTATTTCATATTAAATACCTCCATTCATTTATTTCACGAACGTTTTAATAGAACCTTCTAATCAAAAATTCTATTAGAAGAGGAAGGCAAACTACTTTTTATAATACTTCAAGCCCCAAATGAGTAGAAGCATAATAATCAAGCAGAGAATAGCGCCAATATAGGCAATTAGTTGTTGGTAAGATTCTCCTGCTGTGACACCTCTATACAAACAAATAATAGACATAAAACCTGTCAAGCCGATAAACATGAGTTGATTGGTTCTAGGACTAACCAAATCATCATCTTCAAACTCTCTTATTCTCATTTCCCTAGTGAGGTAAACAGTAACCAAAATAGAAGCCAAGTTAATAACCACTAAAAGAAATTGGAGAACTACGGAAAAATTTAAAAACTGACGAGATAGAAATAGATAAGTGGAGACAAGCAAGGGCAACTGACCTAGGAACAATCTCGCAAGGAAGATGTTCCGTTTTTTAGCAAGAAAAGTTTTCATTTCTTTGCTCCTTTCTTTTTCATTAAAGCAAAATAAATCATCACTGCAATCACATAGGCTATGGTATAGAATAGATGATACCAAGCACTCTCCCTAAGCGGATATAGAAAGATGGACATAATCAGATACAAGATGAAAATGACAAATATTTTTTTCTTCATAAGATTTCCTCCTGAATGTTTGTTGAGCAAGAACCTTTACACTGCCAGTATAGCACTCATTTTATCCTTGGATCACTCAAATCATAAATGGTCATCAAAACATCTTGAATTGTTAAAAAATTTAAAAAGCAAGCATGAAAAACATACTTGCCCTTTACACCATATTGATACCAACTTAATTTGTAGATTTTTTATCCTGCTATCACATATCATTTTGACAGGCGAAACAATATTAAAGAAACTCCACTGTAGATTAAACTAGCGATAAAAAATCTTTTTATCTAATTAGATCTATCTTTATTCTTCTTTGGAGATTTTAAAAATTTTTCCCTAATTAAAGAAGTAATATAAGAAACAAACATGCCAACAACAAAAGCAATAAGAAAACTTTTGAAATCCATAATTACCTCCAAGTACACAAGCTCAAGTCTTTAAGCAACCATAATAGCCAATTGTAACATTGTTTTTGCATTCACGAGGAATACCCCTTTTTACTTTCGTCCTATTACAACCTTAATAAGGTTAGTATACTACTATTTTTTAAAATTTTCCATCCAAATCATAAATGGTCATCAAAACATCTTGAATTGTTAAAAAATTTAAAAAGCAAGCATGAAAAACATACTTGCCCTGGGAAACTTGACAATGTGAAAATACAAAATAGAAAACTACTCACCCTCACTTCCGTATGTTCTCATATATTCTCATGATTGCAACAAGAATAGCAGCTGTCCCACTTGCCAAAGCGATAAGGGTAATGATAATGTTTAGGATTTCAGGCGTACTCCCTATTCTGTTGATAAGACGGAGTAGGGATATAACTGTCAACTGAATCAGGAGTATGGATTCTCCTCTTATTAATGAAGTCAGTTGGTTTTCAACTGCATATAAAAAGACTGGTAGCATAACACAGGCTATAGCAATCACAAACAGGTTGCTCCCTGTTTCTTCTCCCTTGTTCACCACGGAAATCATGAGAAGATTTGATGCTATGATCAACGTAGAGCAGATGATAAAAAAGGATTTCTTATTCATTTAATATCCCTCACATACTATAGTATTTTATTTCAAACCTAAGAAATATTCTTCAAACTACTGCAAACCATCTCGCCGTAAAGCAGTACTGTCTATAACTAGTTTCCTAGTTTTCTTCAAATACTGATTTTTTATTGAAGACAAGAATGGTAAGCTCATTAACCATTATAGCAAAAAATAATGATAACATATATTATTTTTCGGTTTATGAATGATATTCGTTATTTTGGTAAGGAGAAAGTTCTTTGTTCAATTCAAGATATTTCAATAACCATTCAAGATTTGGATGAAATTTTTTTAAAAACAGTGCTATACTAAACTTGTCACATTTGTAACACGGCAAAAATCTATATTCGGAGGCAAGTAATCATGAAGAGTAAGATTTATTATATATCCAATATTTTTTATGGAATATTACTATTTTCTATTGGATTAACATCAAAAGTATTTATTTTTAGCAGTTTAATGTCCATAACTTTAATAACTCTATCTATAATAGGATTGTTAAAAACTAAAAATAAAAAGTAGATATAGCAGAATTAGATTTCAAAAATTAGAACCCCCTCCCGATAGTTGATGATGAAGAAAATTATTTCATACAAGCAATTAACTGTAACTCAAAACTACTTTGATTAACTATTCAGCCATACAGACCGAGAAACAAGAACTCTCGGTCTTATTTTTTATCATTCTGCATGTATCACAGTAAGTACCTGACGAAAAACTTGATTTTGACAGGTGGTATTGAGACTAGCATTGGGATAACTTTCCACAATCTTCATAACAGTATAGAGACCAACTCCTCTCTCCTCCCCTTTAGAACTGGCTCCAAAGGAGAAGATTTCAGAAATATCGATGCTCTCTTCTTTGATGGAGTTTTCAATGATAAAGGTCTCTTGTTCTCCATTTTTTAAAAAGGCAATTGAAACGTGAGGTTGACTGGCCTCTACACTGGCTTCAATGGCATTGTCACAAAGAATAGACACAATGGTTAGAAAGTCAAGCAGGCTCATCCCCTCGACCTGAATCTCCTCAGGAACTTCGACATTAAAGATAATCTTCTTATCTCTTGCTTTTAGAAATTTCCCTGCCAGTAGACTTTTAAGGGCACGATCCCGAATATTCACCAATCTGCCCAGGTCATATTTATTGTCCTGCAATTTTTGGCTAGAGTCCTTCAAGACGGAGTCGTAGACCTCTTTTATCTGCTCCATATCCTCCTCTTCAATGCCCAGACGTAAGCTGGTCAAGAGGTTGGTATAATCATGACGAAAGCTCCGCACTTCCTTATAAAGTTCCTCTATATGCCGACTATAGCGTTCCATATCTCTATAGCGCAAGTCCTGCTCTTGGTTCAATCTCTCATGGAGTTTGTCCTTCAAATAGGTATCCAGCTTCTTGATAATACCCATAAAAAAGAGGAGGTAAAACACTAGGATGAGATGACGAACAGTCTTTGATTGGATATCGTATGCATATTCAAAGTAAGACAGATTTTCCATGACTAGAAAGTAGGCCCCCATTATCCAGTTAATCTTAGTAAGGGACTTTTGAAAAGCTTTATCGAGAATCTCCTTTCTCAAACTAGTGAAATCATAGTTCAACCATTTCAAAAAAGCTAGAGAAATGAAGAAATTGAAAATCATTATAAACAACCAAATAAATGAGTAATTGTCATCTATTTGCCCTTGGTCTAAAAACGGAAGCACAAAATAAGAAACACCTCTATAAAAGAGATTCACCAATATCATTGGAAAGAGACCATAAAAGAAAAGGAGTTTTTTAGGAAGACCTCTTAACAATAAGAAAGATAAGCCTATGCCGTACAAGGGTACCACAAAATAAGATAGGTAAGTATTTCCTACTATATAGTTAATCGTTACAAAAACGACTGCTAAAAGTAACTTAAAAAGAAAAGCTTTAAAAAATCTCTCCAGAGTTAGAACAATTCCATCCACCTTAAAAAATATAAACAATTCCAATCCAACTATCAAAAATGTATATACTGTCTTCCAAACTATTTCCATTACATTACCTCACTTAGTGCAAGTTATTGATAGCTTCAGACACTTCTCTGACCTTATAACGCGCAATCATACAGCTTCCTCCATTGGGAAAGAAAAGGAGTTTTTCTTTCTTATCCAAACGAACCACATTGGCTGGATTGATGAGAAAAGAGCGATGGCACTGCAAGAGACGAGGCTCCTGCTTGAAAACCTCCTCTAAACTCGCTGTAAACTCGAGCCTGTCCGTCTTGGTATAGAGAATGACACGATGGGCTCTGGGCGACGTTTCGAGATAGTAAACCTCTTGAAAAGGATACTGGAATTGAGCAAATTTTGATTTAAAGTAAAAGCAATCTTCCGCCAGACTTTTACTATCTTGACTATTGGCATAGAGGAGGGCTGTCTCGATACGAGATTCAAACTCCTCTGCCGACAAGGCCTTATCAATATAGTCCAGAGCAGACACTTGGTAGCGAAAGGACAGGGGCATAAACTCCGAGTGAGTTGTCACAAAAACAATCAGGGCATAAGGATCTCGATCCCGAATTTTTCTAGCCACTTCCAGCCCCTTCATCTCCTCATTTCGAATCTCAATATCCAAAAAGAATAGCTGATGGGCCCCCTTCTCATGCACCTCTGCCAGCAGTTGATCTGGCTTACCAAAGACTTCAAAAGAACTCGGAGTGATCTGATGTTCTTTCAAAAGTTTTTTAATCGTCGTTTCAATTCTAGTCTGTTGGGAAAAATCATCTTCTAAAACAAATATTCTCATCTTCTTACTCTCCTTGTTTCGATTTCTTCCTAAAAAGAGAATAGCAAAAATACTTTGATACAAGCCCACCAAATCCTAAACAGGCCTTTAACGCTCCTGAAGGGTATCTTGTTCCTCAAATAAGCATGATAATCTTACAACTATTTTATCATAAAATCTTAACAGTACCATTCAGGAAATTTCAAGGGCAATTAAAGATTTTTTGGTGAAAAAGGAGATAAAAGTGATAAACTGACAGTATCAAAACACAGTTGCTAGAATCAAGTCTGGCAACCAGATTAAAGGAGGAATTCTCATGACAGATATAGACCCCATCAAAAAAGCTCAGACTTTGATTACTGACTTAAACAAAGCCTACCAAGCATGCAAACAGGCAACCGCTGACGACGTCCGCTTTCAGGAGCAATTAAACTCTATTCTTGACTTTCTAGCCAAGGCTGAGACAGTGGATAATCGAGTCTTGATTGAACTGGAAAAATTTTACCAGACTTCCAGTCTTCTCATGGGACTCAGCGCTCTTGATCCAGATGCCCCTACTCGCGCCGCTTGGCGGGCCTATGACCGCTTCCACTTTGACCAAGTCAAGACCAAGTTGAGCCTCTACGGACCAACCATTATCTTGTAGAAAATAAAAGAAGCTGAGACAAACTGAACTCAACTTCTTTTTTAGTATCATATAAGCAATATTAGTCCTGCATCTGACGTTTTACCTGATAAGGCAAATACAAGACTAGTAAAACCAAACCAGCTCCTAGTAAGGCTAGAAGGGCTAGTTTTTCTTGGAAGGTAATCAACCCAACAACTAATTCCACTACTAAGACCAAACTGGTCAACCCTCGGACTACCGCCTGCAAGCCTTTTTCCTTTTGCCCCTTGTCCAGTGGAAAGAGTTGGGTCAAATACTGGTAGTCAAAGGCATGATAGAGGGCCAGTAACTGGAAGAGCAGGAGGTAGTTAAAGAGAACCACCACTGCTGTCGCAATCCAAGCTTGCTCGATAAAGACCTGCGCCAGAACGGAAAGCAAGAGCAGACGGAGACTGAGCGCAAAGAGGTCTCCATTTCGCAAATAAGAACGCAGATAGAGATTTTGCCAAATCTTTCCAGGCACCTTCTGAACAGCCTTTAGGATAAAGTCCAGATAGGCACGACGCTTGACGCTGTTTGAAATTCCCTTGACCTGCGTAAAGAGGGCAAAGAAACGAAGCAAGACTTGCTTGCGCTTGCTTTCTTGGGAAATGACATAATCCCAGTCCAGTCCAGTTTCAGTAAAAAACTTGCTGGCCTTTTGACGAAAGAGGAAATATTTACCAACTCCCAATAAAAGCACATAGATTAGGAAGACAGGCAAGCCATAACCCATCGCCAAAAATAAAGGCGCAAATAAAAGCAAGAAAAGGGTCTGGACAAAGAGCCAAAAGACTAGGGAAATGCCAGTTTGACGCTTAAGATGGAGCTTGATTTCCTCTTCTCCAACTAAGAGAAAGAGCTTATCTGGTGCCTCCATATAGGTGGCAATTCCACCCCAAAGCAAAAGTAAAACAGACGTAATTCCTACAAATAAAAGGATAGGCCAATGATTTTCAGGAAAATCTTGTAAGAGTTGACTGTACTGGTAGGCTAGAAAGCCCAACAGGACAAGCAGGAATAAGACAAAGTGGTCATTGAGCACATAGCGCAGATAACCAAGACACTCCTTACGAAAAGCCTGCTTTCTCTTTAAAAACAAGTCTTTCATAGCTCCTCCTCTTTGGTCAGAGCCAAGTAAATATCATTCAAACTAGCCTCAGGCATATCAAAGGCTTCGCGCAGTTGCAGGAGATTCCCCTTAGCACGCACCTCACCCTTGTGAAGAATGACAAAGGCATCACACATCTTCTCCGCCGAATCCAGCACGTGGGTACTCATGAGAATGGACTTACCCTTTTGCTTTTCCACTTCCAAAAGCTGAATCAAGTCTGCAATAGCCAACGGATCAAGACCAAGGAAAGGCTCATCCACGATGAAAAGACTTGGATCCACCACAAAAGCACAGATAATCATGACCTTCTGCTTCATCCCTTTTGAAAAATGAACAGGAAACCAGTCTAATTTCTGGTCCAAACGGAACATTTTTAGCAAAGGCTCCACTCGATCAAAAGCCACTTTCTGCTCAATACCATAAGCCATGGCAACCGTTTCGATATGCTCTCTGAGGGTCAATTCCTCATACAGACTAGGTGTCTCAGGAATGTAGCCAATTTGCTTGCGATAGTTCGTTGCATCTTCTTGCAGGGTCAGGCCATTAATATTGATGGAGCCACTATAAGGTGTCAACAGACCGATAATCTCATTGATTGTCGTTGATTTTCCAGCACCATTGAGACCAATCAAACCGACCAACTGCCCACTTTCAACGGTAAAGGACACATCTTTCAAGACAGGGACATGGACATAGCCACCTGTCAGGTTTTTAATTTCTAACATATTTTCTCCAAATCTGGTATAATGTAGCTATATTATATCAAAATTCAATACAGTAGAGGTAGATTTTATGTCAGATTGCATTTTTTGTAAAATCATCGCAGGGGAAATTCCTGCTTCAAAAGTATATGAAGATGAGCAGGTTCTTGCCTTTCTTGATATCTCTCAAGTGACACCAGGACACACCTTGGTCGTGCCAAAAGAACACTATCGCAATCTTTTGGAAATGGACGCTACTAGCGCCAGCCAACTCTTTGCCCAAGTGCCAAAAGTGGCCCAAAAAGTCATGAAAGCTACTAAGGCCGCTGGTATGAATATCATTGCTAACTGTGAAGAAGTCGCTGGGCAAACCGTCTTTCATACCCACGTTCACCTCGTGCCTCGCTACAGTGCGGACGATGACCTCAAGATTGATTTTATCGCCCACGAACCAGACTTTGACAAACTTGCTCAAGTAGCTGAAACTATCAAAAATGCCTAAGGAGTTGCTATGAAATTATCCAACCTACTGCTATTTGCAGGAGCTGCAGTCGGAAGTTACCTGGTCACAAAAAATCGCCAAGCCATCACAGATGAAGTCTTGAATACCACTGACCGCGTTCAAGCAATCAAGGACGATGTGGATATTATCCAAAACAGCCTGCAAATCATTGATCAGCAAAAAGAACTCATCAAGGAATACCAAGAAGACCTGACTTACAAGTTTAAGGTCTTGGAAAAGGATATCCAGACTAGACTAGCTGTGATAAAAGAAATGCAGGAAACTGAAGATAAGTAAAAAGAGCCCGACGGCTCTTTTTTAAAACGTAAACAAGTTATATCCCATTAACTATACATCATAATTTAGGCAACTCATTCACCATTTCACAACTAAATCGAAGACTTTCCGCCGTAATGAAAACACCTGAAACTTTGAGACCTAAGTTCAAAGTTTAGGTATAGGATTTCGAAGAAGGTCGCTACCGTCCGTCATTACTTAAGGAAAGTCTTAAAAACCTACAAACAAAAAGAGCCCGACGGCTCTTTTTGTTTATTCTCCTTCAAAGGCATCTTTAATATGGTCAAAGAAGCCTTTTTTCTTTGGATTGACTTTTAAATCACCAGCAGCTGCGAATTCTTTCAAGGCTGCTTTTTGGCGGTCGTTCAAGCCTGTCGGTGTTACGACATTGACAGTAACGTATTGGTCACCAACTGCACCACCACGAAGGCTCGGAGCTCCCTTGCCACGTAGACGGAATTTCTTACCAGTCTGAGTTCCCTCTGGGATAACCAATTCCACATCACCGTGAACAGTTGGGATATCAACTGTGTCACCAAGAGCTGCTTGGACAAAGTTGAGGTTGAGATTGTAGAAGATAGTGGTTCCTTCACGTTCAAACTTGTCGCTGGCTTCCACAGAAACCACTACATACAAGTCACCATAAGGTCCACCGTTAAAGCCTGCTTCACCCTGACCAGCTAAGCGAATTTGTTGACCAGTTTCCACACCAGCAGGAATTTTGACATGTACGCTATGCGCTTGTTTTTCATGCCCTGTTCCGTGACAAGTTGTACATGGATCTTTAATTTCTTTTCCGCGACCATGACAGACATCACAGGTTACTTGGCGACGCATCATACCAAGCGGAGTCTGCGTATCAACGTTAATGACACCAGCGCCATGACAGCGTCCACAAGTGACTGGACTTGTCCCTGGTTTAGCACCAGAGCCATTACATGTACGACAGCTTGCTTCACGATTGTACTTAACTTCTTTTTCAGTTCCAAAAATAGCTTCTTCAAAGGTCAAGTCCACACGATACTGGAGGTCATCCCCTTGACGAGGAGCATTTGGATTGCGCGAAGCACCGCCTCCGCCGAAGAAACTTGAGAAGATATCTTCAAAACCACCGAAGCCTCCTGCCCCATCGAAACCGCCGAAACCACCAGCTCCACCAAAACTGCCATTGGCACCCGCAGCACCATATTGGTCATAGGCAGCACGTTTTTGGTCGTCACTCAAAGTCTCATAGGCTTCTTGAACTTCCTTGTACTTTTCCTCAGCACCAGGCTCCTTGTTGATATCTGGGTGGTATTTTTTCGAAAGCTTACGATAAGCCTTTTTGATTTCGTCTGCCGAAGCGTTTTTTGACACCCCCAGACGATCATAAAATTCAGTATTGTTCATACAAGATACCAAGACCGTAAAATTCGACTGAAAAATAGGAAATCTGACGCTGGAGCGATGCTCCTAGACAGATTTATCTTTTTTCCTAGAATTTAGGTCGGGTTCAATTCCTTTCTTTTATATTGAGTCAGAAATTTTGGAACCCGTGTTCAATTCCCTGAACACCTTTGTTCCTTTCTATTGTTATTGTGAATCAAACCTCGATTTAGGTCGGGTTCAATTCCTGTATTTCATATTGATGAGACAAACCCCAAATAAATCAGGTTTAGGCCTTTTTTATCGAAAAACAGAGGCTGGGTTGCAACCTCTGGATTTCTTCTTAACATTCTTGACGAGTTAGGCTTAACTGAGTTTCGGCTAAAAACTTCGGAAAAAAGATAAGCCATCTTCTGTGCATCGCACAAGGCGATGGCTTCCTATTTTTCTTTCGTTTTCTTAACGCCTCAACATCTTACCGAATCGAGCACGCCCTAACCTCTTGGCGAAAAAGACAAATCTTTCTAGAAACTAAAGTTTCTGCGTCAGATTTCCTATTTTCACTGTGAGGTTTTAACAGGCTTTGCACCTTACTTTTCCGTAAACTCTCCGTCTACAACGTCATCTCCTGCGTTTCCTGTTGCTTGTGCGCCTTCTGCTCCTGCTTGAGCTTGTTGGGCTGCTGCAGCTTGTTCGTAGAGTTTAACAGCAAGTCCTTGAGCTTTTTCATTCAATGCTTCAAGTTTTGCTTTCATTTCGTCCAAGTTGTTGTCTTCTTGAGCTTTCTTAAGATCATCAAGGGCAGCTTGGGCAGCGTCACGTTCTGCGTCAAAACCTTTTCCTTCAGTTTCCTTGATAGTCTTTTCAGTCGCGAAGATAGCTTGGTCTACTTCGTTACGAAGGTCAACTTCTTCTTTACGTTTCTTATCTGCTTCAGCGTTTGCTTCTGCATCTTTCATCATGCGGTCGATTTCTTCGTCAGTCAAACCTGAGTTAGATTGGATCACAATTGTTTGTTCTTTTTGAGTTCCAAGATCTTTAGCCTTAACAGACACGATACCGTTCTTGTCGATATCAAATGTTACTTCGATTTGTGGGATACCACGAGGTGCAGCTGGGATATCTGTCAATTGGAAACGTCCAAGAGTCTTGTTATCTGCTGCCATTGGGCGTTCACCTTGAAGAACGTGGATATCAACGGCTGGTTGGTTGTCTGCTGCAGTTGAGAAGACTTGTGATTTAGATGTTGGAATAGTAGTGTTACGATCGATAAGTTTTGTAAATACTCCACCCATTGTTTCGATACCAAGTGACAATGGTGTTACGTCAAGAAGGACAACGTCTTTAACATCACCAGTAATCACACCACCTTGGATGGCAGCACCCATAGCAACTACTTCATCAGGGTTTACTGATTTGTTTGGTTCTTTACCAGTTTCAGCCTTAACAGCTTCAACAACGGCAGGGATACGAGTTGAACCACCAACAAGGATAACTTCGTCGATTTCTGACAAGCTCAAACCTGCATCAGAAAGGGCTTGACGAACTGGAACTTTTGTACGTTCTACAAGGTCACGAGTCAAATCGTCAAATTTTGCACGAGTCAAAGTCATTTCCAAGTGAAGAGGTCCAGCTTCACCAGCAGTGATAAATGGCAAGCTGATTTGAGTTGAAGTTACACCAGAAAGGTCTTTCTTAGCTTTTTCAGCTGCATCTTTCAAACGTTGCATTGCCATCTTGTCAGTAGACAAGTCAATACCGTTTTCTTTCTTGAATTCTGCTACCAAGTGGTCGATAATTTTTTGGTCAAAGTCATCACCACCGAGTTTGTTGTCCCCTGCAGTTGACAATACGTCGAAGACACCGTCACCCAATTCAAGGATAGAGACGTCGAATGTACCACCACCAAGGTCAAATACCAAGATTTTTTCTTCTTTGTCAGTCTTGTCCAAACCATAAGCAAGAGCTGCTGCAGTTGGTTCGTTGACGATACGTTCTACTTCAAGACCAGCGATTTTACCAGCGTCTTTTGTGGCTTGACGTTGAGCGTCGTTGAAGTAAGCAGGAACTGTGATAACTGCTTTGGTTACTTTTTCACCAAGGTAGTCTTCAGCATAACCTTTCAAGTATTGAAGAATCATAGCTGAGATTTCTTGTGGAGTGTATTCTTTTCCGTTAGCAGAAACTTTTTCAGAAGTTCCCATTTTAGATTTGATAGAGATAACTGTATCTGGATTTGTAACTGCTTGACGTTTTGCAGCATCACCAACGATGATTTCACCGTTTTTGAATGAGACTACAGATGGAGTTGTACGGTTTCCTTCTGGGTTTGCGATGATTTTGCTTTCAGTTCCTTCAAGAACTGCAACTGCTGAGTTTGTTGTACCTAAGTCAATACCGATAATTTTAGACATGTGTTTTTCTCCTTGTTAGTTAATTTTCTTTTTTTTATATTTCCCTTAAGTGGTGGGGACGTGAGCAACTCCCTTCGGGATTTCATCACTTATTTTTGAGCCTATTGTCTCAAAAATCCCCTGTTTCAGTAGCAAAAGCTACTGAAACTTTCACCACGGCGGGAAATATCTTCCTTGCAAGCCTCCGGCTTGCCTCTTATCTTTCTTCATAGTTTATTGTCGTTTCGGACAAGTTTTTTAAGTTCTCTAGCCTAGTTGTACACCACTACCATAGCTGGGCGTAGGATGCGGTCATGGAGTTTGTAGCCTTTTTGGAAAACTTGAGCGATGGTATCTGCTGGGTGTTCATCGTCTGCTGGAAGAGTTTGGATGGCCATATGATAGTTATGGTCAAATTCACCGTCAGCTGCGATTTCTTCGATTCCTTCTTCTTTCAAAGCGTGAATCAAGCTTTCTTGCACCATTTCCAAGCCCTTCTTCACATCATCTGTCAAACCTTCAACTGCGAGTGCACGCTCAAGGTTGTCCAAAGAAGGGAGAATCGCTTTTGCCAAGTCCTGGCTACGATAACGTTGCAAATTTTGACGCTCTTCATTGGCACGGCGTTGGATATTTTGCATTTCTGCATGAGCGCGAAGATATTTATTTTCGAACTCATCTGCACGTTCATTTGCCAAGTCCAATTCAGACTTCTCAGGAGTTGTTTCTTCTACCGTTTCCACAACTTCCTCTTGTTGAACTTCTTCTACTTCTTCATTTTTTATATCTTGGGCCATTTTCGCCTCCTTTAATGATTTCAATCTTAATGTACTTCGTAATGATTACTGCTGAGGTAGCGGTAAAAATCTGTCAACTTCATGGTCAAAACACGATTGACTACATTGACTTGGTTGATTAATTGCTGATAATCCAGATTAACTGGACCGATAATGGCTAGAATTCCAACTCCCCGATAAGGAATGAGGAACTTGCTACTAATCACCGCTAGGTCGGCTAGACAGGACTCTTGACTGTCTGCAACACGAACGTTTTGCATCTGATCTTCACGCAGACCCTCACGAATCTCCAGAGCCACCTTTTGCGGTTGGTCAAAGAACTGATAAGCTGCCAGATTGGCAAAATTCAAGAGATTGACTTTGCCCGCCACCACAATGTTTTCGTTGAACATTTCCTTAAAGATATGTTCAAAGAGATCGATAACATTGTCCGTTGTTGTAAAGTAACGCTGGATAATCTGCGGAATCTCCGTCCGAATCTTGTAGTGAATATCTAGAACGGTGTGGCCGAGGAAACGTTCCTGAATGATGCTCTTCAGCTTCAGCAAATCCTCCTGCAAAAAGTTCCTTGGAATCAGAAACTGACTGGTAACCGTTCGAGACTCGTCTAGGGTGAATACTGCCAAGGCTGTATGTTGCCCCAGAACGACGATATCAAAGGCTGTCAAACGTTGCCTGCTCGGCTCAACATCCAGTGCTACTACCGTACAGCCACTCAAGTCTGTCAGCAGGTTAGCAGCCTCTTGCAGAATATCCTCCAATTTGAAGAATTCCTGATCAAAGGCTTTGACAATCTCATATACCTCATTTTCAGCTAGTCGGTCAAAATCCAGTGAGTGTTTCACATAGTACTGAAAACCAGCAACACTTGGCATCCGACCACTTGAAGTATGGGCCTTCTCAAGCAACCCTTGCTTTTCTAGAGCCGCCATGTCATTACGAATGGTTGCACTGCTAGAGTTAATAGACTCTTGCAAGGCTTTGGATCCGACAGGTTCGTGCGTTTTGGTAAAGATGTCAATAATCAGATTTAAAATATCCTGCTGACGCTCTGTAACCACCTCATCACTCCTCTCTGTCTGATCGATTAGCACTCGATACACTCAAGTGCTAACTTATGATTCTATTATACACCCTTAAAAGAGAATGTCAAGACAAAAACTCAAAAAATTAGCACTCTTTTGCCAAGAGTGCTAAAAATCAGTCTAAAGACCTAGAACCTTACTGTTTATCTACTCGGTATGCCCTTTTAAGCCTTAAATAGCCATGAATTAAATAAGAAATCATAAAGGCATATAAAAGAAAAATAACGAAGAAAGACATAGAAAGTTCTTCTTTAAATAAACTTATACAAACAACCAAACCACCTAAGAAAGTAGCTGCACATGAACGAAATCTATATCGCATAACTTCCCATCTGAGCCCCTTACTCATATAGACTTGATCCTCTGGAAGTATATTAGAAGCCGGTTTACGAAAAATTGAATAAAAACCTCTTTCTATCAATTCCCAACCTCTATTTCTAAAATCTTGCAGTTCATGCTTATATTTTTTAAGAAATCTAGAATCATAGATACGGTAGATGACATCGTCTGGTTGACATTGGTCAAAATAGAAAAAACCAAAACGACTCGTTCTATACCTCCAACCTTTCAAGTGCATCTCATGTAAATATTCTTCTTTCTTATCCTCATCAAGAATCGTAAAAATCCGAAATTGTAGTTTGCTTTTCATCATCGCACCTCCAAATTAGAAAACATGCATGGTTTTATTTATCAGATAATTCTTTCCACTTTTGAAACAATCTCCAAAAAATATAAGACATCTGAATCGAATGAACTATCAATAAAACACCATCTATTATAACAATCAAAAACATTTCCCAACTGAAAGAACTACCTCCAGTGACAAACTTTGAGAAAACCGGTAGTAGAGCTAAAAAGAGAAGCAAAATAGGAAGCATCCGCCTCGTTAAAATCCGTTTGACCATAGCTAGCTTCCCGGCCGCGTCATTATAAATTTCAAACTCGGCATCCAACTCAATTCCAGAATGAAGCTTTCTAAAGTAGGAAAAACCATTAAAGTCTGTAATATGCTCCCATCCACAGTCTTTAAATAATTGTAAATAGGAGGCTCTCTCTGATTTTTTCATAGGATAAAAGTCCAACTGATAAGACACCTGCTCCGGTTGGCACTTTTCAAAAGTATACTTAACCGCAACTACTAAGTTAGAGTAGGTCACTTCCTTGAGTTTCCAGCCCTCAGCATGCATTTTTCTAAGATATAAAGCCTCTCTATCATAATCCGCAATGGTAGCAATTCTATAAACAACCTTCTTTTCCATCATCTTTCCTCCAGACTGTTTCTATAGAGCCGTTCAATACGTTTCAATTCAATATCTAAGACTTTTCTTCCCAAGTCTGTAATCTGATAGATTTTACGCTTCTCCTCTTCTCGGACAAAGGAAATCAAACCATCCTTTTCCATTTTTGACAAGGTTCCATACATAGTTCCAGGACTAATCGAAACTTGCAAATCTGTCATCTCCTTGACCTTTTGCGTAATACTGTACCCATGACCTTCCTTTTGCAGACAGAACAAGATATAAAAGCCCGTTTCCGTCATCGGAAGATAAACTCGACGAATCTTATCCGTTAATTCCATTTATAGCTACCTCCTATCCAGTTCGATATATCGCACTTCGTTATATAAAATATATCACACCTCGATATAAAATACAAGAAAAAAAGATTATCCTCACGGACAATCTTCCTTCTATATTAGTATTAGTAAAGGTCTAAATAATTATCAATTTCCCATTGTGAAACGAAGGTTGCATAACTTGCCCATTCGATTCGTTTGGCTTCAAGGAAACTAGTATAGATATGTTCTCCGAGAGCCGCTATGACAACTTCATCTTCTGTCAAAGCTTTCAAAGCGTTGTGAAGGGTTGATGGAAGGTCTGTAATACCAGCTTCCTTACGCTCTTCTGCTGTCATGATGTAGATATTTTCTTCGATAGGAGCTGGTGCTTCGATTTTATTCTCAATACCATGCAAACCAACTTCCAACAGCACAGCCATAGCGATGTAAGGGTTCGCCATTGGATCCACTGAACGCAACTCAAGACGAGTTCCCATACCACGTGAAGCAGGCACGCGCACAAGTGGCGAACGGTTACGACCAGCCCAAGCAATATAAACAGGCGCTTCATAACCTGGAACCAAACGTTTGTATGAGTTAACCGTTGGGTTCATGATGGCAGTATAGTTGTAGGCATGCTTAATCAAACCACCAAGGAAATGGTAGGCCGTTTCTGACAACTGCATTCCTTTTGGATCATTTGGATCAAAGAAGGCATTGTTTCCTTCTGCATCAAACAAGGACATATTACAGTGCATACCTGATCCGGCAATACCAAATTTTGGTTTGGCCATAAAGGTTGCGTAAAGACCATGTTTGCGAGCAATGGTTTTAACAACGAGTTTAAAGATTTGAATCTTATCACAAGCACGGAGAACTTCATCGTACTTAAAGTCAATCTCATGTTGTCCAACCGCAACCTCATGGTGACTTGCTTCTACTTCAAATCCCATTTTGGTCAAGACATTGACAATCTCACGACGTGTATTGTCCGCAAGGTCAGTAGGCGCCAAATCAAAGTAGCCACCCTTGTCATTTACTTCAAGTGTTGGGTCTCCATTTTCATCAAGTTTAAATAGGAAGAATTCTGGTTCTGGTCCAAGGTTGAAGGACTTGAATCCCACTTCTTCCATGTGACGAAGAGCACGTTTCAAATTGCCACGAGGATCACCTGCAAATGGCTCACCTTCTGTTGTATAGACATCACAGATCAAACCTGCAACACTTCCATTTTCATCTCCCCAAGGGAAGACTGTCCATGTATCCAAGTCAGGGTACAAGTACATATCTGACTCATTGATACGTACAAAACCTTCAATAGAAGATCCATCAAACATAGCCTTATTTGACAAGACTTTATCTAACTGTTCATCTGTAGCAGGAATTTCGACGTTTTTCATGGTTCCCAAAATATCTGAGAACATGAGACGAATAAAGGTAACATTTTTTTCCTTGACTTCACGACGAATATCTGCAGCTGTGATTGGCATGAGTTTTCTCCTTAATGTATAACTACTTGCGGTTGCCTAACCGCGACCAAAAGGTGACCGTACTGAAGCAAAGCGACCCTGTTGGAGGAGTTCATTATGAAGTGCACGACGCACCTCAGTCTGACTCACCGCTTTCTTGGATTTCGCTTCACGTTCAGCATATTTTTTCTTGATGGCAGCGATATTATAACCTTCAGAGATATAATCTTTGATTTCAAGCAGACGATCCATGTCATTCAAGGAATACATGCGACGGTTCCCTTCGTTTCGATCAGGCTTAATCAACTCTTGATCTTCATAATAACGAATCTGACGCGCCGATAGGTCGGTCAACTTCATAACACTGCCGATAGGAAAAACAGCCATATTTCGGCGAAATTCTTTTTCCTTCATTTACAATTTCCTTCTTTCTGTCTATTATAGTCTAAAAAAAGACAAACGTCAATTGATAATGTTATAAAATGTAACATTATTTTTCTTTTTTCTCTAAAATGAGCCGAATACGATCAATATCGTAATTTACGAGAATTGCGACAAAAACTCCCATGAAAGTTTCTGATACACGCGCAAACACGTACAAAATCGTTTCCCCACTCGGAATTGATAAGGTAATGATTAACATAGCTGCTACACCACCAATAACCCCTGCTTTGTTATTCATGGCTACATTTGTCATAATGGTTAACATGGTGCAGATTGGAACAACAACTAAGGTTACCCAAAAGGCTTCGTGGAAAAAACTATTTATTAGGAAGAAAACCAAGGCATAGAGGCCACCGATACTATTTCCTAGAATACGCGAAGTCCCAAAATGAACACTCTTATCAAAACTCTCCCTCAAGCTAAAAACGGCTGTCAAAGCACCGATTTGAAGACCTTTCCAACCAAAAAAGCCAAAAATCAAGAGAACTAGAAAAACAGCAATACCTGTTTTAAAGGTTCGCATACCAAGTTTGAACTGGGATTTATCGAATTTATATTTTTTAAAATAACTCATAATCTCAACTTTCTATTTCCATTTTATCATAAATTGGCTGATTTTATGATGAATAGTTGAGAGGAAGCGTTTTTATTTTAAGCAAAAGAAAAGAGGAACTTTCACTCCTCTCTTCTTTGATTCATTTATGAAATCTTATTTTTCTGTCAAAGCTGCAAGTCCCGGAAGAACTTTTCCTTCAAGAAGTTCCATTGATGCCCCACCACCGCGTCACAAATACCTCCACTAGCACAAAAAGGTGACATAGCCACCTTTTTGTTAACGTTTCAGTTTTGTTCCTTTTTCTACAAAATCAGGATTTTGTAGAGACTAACGGGCTGAAATCATTTTTCTGTAAGTGCAGCCAAGCCTGGCAATACTTTACCTTCGAGAAGCTCCATTGAAGCGCCTCCGCCCGTACTAATCCATGAGAATTTGTCTGCGCGACCAAGGTTGATTGCTGCGGCAGCTGAATCACCACCACCGATGATTGATTTAACGCCTGGTTGTTTCACGATAGCGTCCATCACACCGATTGTTCCAGCTTGGAAGTCTGGGTTTTCAAATACACCCATAGGTCCGTTCCATACAACTGTTTTCGCACCAGTCAAAGCTTCGTCAAATTTAGCGATAGATTTTGGACCGATATCAAGGCCAAGGAAGCCTTCAGAAACTGCTTCACCTTCAGTGTCACGCACTTCAGTGTAACCAGCAAATGCGTTAGCTTCTTTTGAGTCAACTGGCAAGATCAATTTACCGTTTGCTTTTTCAAGAAGAGCTTTCGCAACATCCAATTTGTCTTCTTCTACAAGTGAGTTACCGATTTCGATACCTTGTGCTTTGTAGAATGTGTAAGTCATACCACCACCGATAAGGACTTTATCAGCTTTTTCAAGCAAGTTTTCGATAACACCGATCTTGTCTGAAACTTTTGAACCACCAAGAATGGCTACGAATGGACGTTCTGGAGTTTCAACTGCTTCTTGGATGTAGGCAATTTCGTTTTCAAGAAGGAAACCAGCAACTGCTTTTTCAACGTTTGCTGAGATACCAACGTTAGATGCGTGTGCACGGTGAGCTGTACCGAATGCATCGTTTACGAAGATACCATCTCCAAGTGATGCCCAATATTTACCAAGTTCAGGATCGTTTTTAGATTCTTTCTTGCCATCAACATCTTCGTAACGAGTGTTTTCAACCAAGAGAACTTGTCCATCTTCAAGAGCGTTGATAGCTGCTTCCAATTCAGCACCACGAGTTACACCTGGGAAAACAACGTCTTGGCCCAATTTAGCTGCCAAGTCTGCTGCTACAGGAGCAAGTGATTTACCAGCTTTATCAGCTTCTTCTTTCACACGTCCAAGGTGAGAGAAAAGAATTGCACGTCCACCTTGCTCGATGATGTACTTAATAGTTGGAAGAGCTGCTGTGATACGGTTGTCGTTAGTGATTACGCCATCTTTCAATGGTACGTTGAAGTCAACACGAACGAGGACTTTTTTACCTTTCAAGTCAACGTCTTTAACAGTAAGTTTTGCCATGTTACAAAAACCCCTTTATTTATTTTATTCGAAACTATTATATCACACTTTGGAAATATAAGGAAAGATTTCACAAGATTTTTCGATATTTAATCTTCATCTTCTTTTTTCTGTTTCAATGTCAAGGCTAAACTAGCAAGACCAAGGCTTGCCAATCCTGCTATTAGGGCTTCATTGGCATCAGCAGTTCCTGTATTTGGCAATTGCTTACTTGCTTCTTCTGATTTAACTGCTGTATTTTGGGATGGTTTTGCTTGTGTAGGCGCTACTGCTGGTTCTGTTTTTACTTTTGTTCCAATTTCAACAATTTCTGGAAGAGCTTCCTTGAGAACTTCTGTTGTACGAAGGGTACGATTGCCTTGGCTATCTACTTCAATCAAGCGACGAATTTGTCCTTCTTCTCCAGCTTGAACAATACGACGTTGACCTTTGAGAAGCTCTGAGTTTGGACGTTCTTGACGTTCAAAGGATACTGCAATTTTTTCAACTTCTAGTTTCGGAGTTTCTAGAACCAGGTCTTTTACTCCTTCTGCTGGTTGATTGCTTGATAGAACTTTTGTACCTACTTCGGTAATCTCTGGAACAGCTTTCTTGAGAACTTCTGTTGAACGAAGAGTACGATTGCCTTGACTATCTACTTCAACCAAGCGACGAATTTGTCCCTCAACTCCTGCTTGGACAAGTTGACGTTGACCGACTGGGAGATTTGGATTTGGACGTTCTTGGTGTTTGAAGGCCACTGTATCCTCTTCAATTTCTAGTTTCGGAATTTCTAAAACTAGGTCTTTTACTCCTTCTGCTGGTTGATTGCTTGATAGAACTTTTGTACCTACTTCGGTAATCTCTGGAACAGCTTCCTTGAGAATTTCAGTTGAACGAAGGGTGCGTTTACCTTGGGCATCTACTTCTACTAGACGACGAATTTGCCCTTCTTCTCCTTTTTGGACAAGTTGACGTTGACCTTTAAGAAGGTTCACATTTGGTCGCTCTTGACGTTCGAAGACCACTGTATCCTCTTCAATTTCTAGTTTCGGAATTTCTAAAACTAAGTCTTTTACTCCTTCTGCTGGTTGATTACTTGAAAGAACTTTTGTACCTACTTCGGTAATCTCTGGAACAGCTTTCTTGAGAACTTCTGTTGTACGAAGGATACGATTGCCTTGAGCATCTACTTCTACTAGACGACGAATCTGCCCTTCTTCTCCTTTTTGGACAAGTTGACGTTGACCTTTAAGAAGGTTCGCATTTGGTCGCTCTTGACGTTCATAGGCTGTTGTTTCAGTTTCAACAACTAGTTCAGGGAGGACCTCAACTGTTGGGGCTACTTCACTTGGATTCATGCTACCAACATGATGACTTTCTTCTGCAGGAGCTAGTTTCTTATTCAGCTTTTCTTTCATGTCCGCAAAAGCTTGTGGAGTTGGCATCTCTGAAGCCAACAAAGTTTCTGCTTGTTCAATCAACTCGGTTTTAGGATCTTTTTTACGGACAGATTCAAGCAAGCCTTCCAATTCTTCTCTAGCAGTTTGATAACGTTGATTTCCATCCAAGTCTGTCCCTGCTTGTTTCAACTCATTCAAAGCCCGGTTGACTTCTTCTTGACTGGCATCATGGTTTTCTGCTACAGCTTTAGCTGTATTGAGTTTCTCTACTAGTACAGCTTGTTTGTCCTCACTTGAGAAGGTATAGGCAAGGGTTGACTGACGGCCTTGGGCAGCAGTGATTTCTTGTTTAAGGTATTCATCATTAACTGCAGCCTTTGGAGAAACCAAGACATCAAACTCAGCTGTGTGCCCCTTGTAATGCAGGGTCAAGGTCTGGCGTCCAGTCTTCTGAGCATCATAGCCCGTGATTTCAATACCTTCATCAGTAAAGCTGTGAGTCTCTTCTGTCTCGTCATCATAGAGAACACCAAAGCGACCTTCAGAGAGATCCAGTTGATCTCCTACTAGATAGTCTGTTTTGGGTTTCTTAGTAATATACAAGCTCGCTACTTCTTTTGGTTTTCCTTCATCCTGTCCTGTCACTTGGACCTTAAGATCACCTGACACTGGTAAACCAAGGTATTGCAGTGTTAGATTTTGTTCCCCTTTTTGATGAGCGTCGTATCCAGATACCGTCACACCTGAGTGAGTAAGGTTAATCAGCTCGTCGGCTTTTCCCCCTTCGTATTGAATACGGAGTGTTCCGCCTCTAAGGTCAAGTTTTTCTCCCTCTTTGTAAACCGTCTTTTTAGGTTCTTTTTCCAGGCTAACCGCAGCAATTTTTCTTTCATCCTGCGGAATCGCTACTGCCAAGGTGTTACTGATTTCTTTGCCAGGTAGTTGGGTACGATAGTAGAGAAGAGTTGGTTGCTTGTCAAAGCCCAATGGAGCTGTTGCCAAGTCACCTCCAGTTTCAGTCTTCAAGGTTGCAATTGGTGTTTGTGAATCAGCCTTGTCGTAAACGGTGATGGTTGCGCCTGCCGGAACATCAGAGAAGCCCAGTTGAACTTGGTGGTTTCCAAGTGAACGAGCAGCTACCTTAGCCATTGGAATATTTTGACTTTCTGTGTCCAAGGTTTCGTACATCTTCCAGTTGTAGATACGAATGGCCTTCCAAGGTGTTCCGTTATCAGATGTAATGACATGCAAACGCCAGTCTTGGGCAGTAATTGGTTTGTCAAGAGTGATATCCGTAACGTGCGCTTTATTACCACGGACTTCCTTAGCCAACTTCCATTGACCATCCGCATCTTTATAATAAAGGTCAAAGTCTTTGGTGTTCATCAAACCGTCGTTTACAGATTCTCCACCAGCTCCCGCATGATCCATCACCCATCTGACAACTGTACGTGGCTGAGTCAAACGAATATCGACACTACCGCTCAATTGTCCTGAAGACCACTTGTCTGAAAGACTGGTAATGGTACCGTTCAACATACCTTCAATACCTTCTCCACCTTCGGTATTCGGGAAAGTGCTACCGATAACCGTTGCCCCTGGAACAATATTTTCAGCCAAAGGTCTTGGGAGAGTCGTATCCTGAACAGTCATGCCCCAGTTAAAGGATGTCGTCGCAGCTTCTGAACGAAGGCCATTTTTACCAACTGCAACAACTTTCAATTCTTGCGTCGTACCAGTCGCATTAGCAGAGCGGCTAACTTTTGGCAAGTAGATGGTTGAAGCAGATGAACCTGTCAACAAACGCCAGTTATCCCCATCTTTTTCGTAGACTTCATAGAAATCCGCATCTTGATTACCCGCAAACTGGACCACTGCTTCAGCTTCTTGGGCATTTTTAAGAGATTGTTTCACCACAGAAAGTCCTGTAGGCGCTTGTGGTGCTTGGTGATTGTCTGAAATTGTTAATTGACCTAGGTTAAACTGATAATCTTTTACAGCTCCTTCATGCTCGAAGAAGAGTTTGACTGCATAGATGGTTTTACCTGCTAGTGAGCTGAGATCAAATTCTTCATTTGTCCAGTTGTCAGAAAGGGTTAGCTCTTTCCATGCATCTGCATCATCGAATTTGTAGTCTGGAGTTGTAGAGAAGGCCATATAAACTTTCGAGCCTTTTCCTCCCTTGTGGGCAACACGAAGTTTGGTTTTCTCAGTTACTTCTAACTTAGTAGAATACAAATTCACATCCTGGTCCGTCTTACCAGCTACATTACCTGAGAATTTAAGGGAATTTCCGCCATTGTAGGCATCTGTAAAATCATATTCTGCACGAAGTTTTTCCCCTGTTGAAGTCTGCCACCAGCGCCATGTTGGCAAGACACCTGAAACAGAACGGTAGTTCCACTCAGAATCCTTAGAAACCTTTCCGTCTACAAACCACTTTCTACCATGGCCTGTATTAAAGGAGGTAGTGAAGGTCCGGCCTACTGCTGGTGTGCGGTCTGCAACTAAATTAGCAATCCCATACCACTCTTTGTCCGCTGGTTTTTGAGCTGTCGGATCTCCTTGGTAACCTGTGAAGAAGATATCTTCGTTTTTATGGTAATCTTCACCTGTTTTTCCTAGACTGGTAATTGTATCTGGTGCAAAGAGTCCAAGTGACAAACGTAACTTGCCTTTTTCATCTAAGAGGGCATCCCATTTAACTTTTGTCTTATAAGAACCACCTTGTTGCAATTCCAATCCTGCAAAGACATCATATTGGCTACGTTCCAGCCATTTTGCCATTTCTACAGAGTGGTCATTCTTTTCCTTATTCCAGTTGAAATTGGCAAAGAATTGATCCGCAGGGACCTTGTCACCTTCTTTTTGCATGAACTGGTAGTTGTAATCACCTAGACCATCTTCGTGGTAACGACCATATTTATAGGTCATGGCATCGTACCAAGCATACTTGATTGGATGGTTGACTTTTGCCGCATATTCTTTTGTATAGAGCATGAATTGACGCATTTTTTCACCAAGTGGCGTTACTAAGTCACCTGTTGTTTCTTGGTTGATAAAATACCCATCAAAGCCATAGTACTTAGCAAGGTCGACAAGTTTTCGTGCAATAGGGAAGGTTCCATCCTCATCTTGTTTCAAAGCAGCAACAAATTTCTCTTGGTCAGCAATACTGTTGGACCAGTTGAAGAAAAGTGTTCCATAAACGGGAACTCCGTTACGATGCCCTGCATCAATGACATCTGGAGTTGGGACTAGACCTTCCCAGAAGACCATTGAATCCAAGTATTGCCAGTAGTCAAAGGCGTAGGCTTTGAATTCTTCTCCACCAACAGAAGCGTGATCTTTAGCCTTTGAGTTGGTATTTGCTAGCGCCTGAACCTTGGCTCTTCTACTTGCTTTTTCATTCACCAACTGACCTCTATGGCGCTTAGCTAGTTCAACTGAGGAACGATTGATGGGATCATCCTCACGCGCACCCGGTTCCCATTTCAACAAATCCTCCCAAGAATTAAATTTGATTTCCTTTGGTTTTAATGTTTTTTCTGTATTTTTAGGGACATCTGGCTGGACTTCTTTTTCAGTCTTATTAGCTTCTGCTGCTGGCTTAGACTCATCCCCTTGGCTAGTTCCTTCAGGCTTTGCTTCTGTTTCCTTGTCAGACTTAGGTTTTGCTTCTGCAGATGGTGTTTCCGCAGCCACCTCACTTGCTTTTTCCTCTGGTTTAGCTGCGCTTACTGCCTCTGCAGTTTCAGTAGTTGCAGCTTCATTGCTTGCTGGCGAAGCAGTTTCAGATGCTGTCGCTACTCCTTCTGCCTTTTCTGGCTTATTTTCTCTAGCATGTTCTCCTTCATGCTGCTTGTCAGCTTCATTAGTTGGATGCTCACTCTCTCCTGAAACAAGCTCTGTATTGGCTCCGCTATTTTCAGGAACTGCAGTTTCTTCTGCCAAGGCTGGACCAGCAAATAAAACAGCACCAATCATTAGCGAGCAGGCTCCTACTGATAACTTACGAATACTGTAACGACAACGTCTTTCAAAAAATGGATTCTTCATTTTCTCCTCCTAAAAGATTGATTTTGCTACATAAAAGAAAGCGCTTAACTTTCTTTATAAAATTTTTATCCCAATCACAGGGACCAAGATAATTCCTCCCTCATTTTAAAATATTTCTTTTAAATGTCAATATATAAAAGGAAATACCTATATCTAGGTTAGAAATTGGTAAAATTAATATAATCAAGGTCCATTCTAACGAATTTTCTTTCTAAAATCTTAGCTTAACACTTGTTAGATTTACTTTTATCCTTTAAAATAGAATAGGAGAAATTCCGTTATTATTTTTCGGAGGAAAAAGAAATGTCCATTAATTGGCAGGAAATTTTATTTCACTTTTTAGGTGGTCTGGGACTATTCTTATATAGTATCAAGACCATGGGAGACGGTTTGCAACAAGCTGCTGGAGATCGCCTTCGTTTTTACATTGACAAGTACACTAGCAATCCCTTTTTAGGTGTTCTAGTCGGGATTGTCGTGACTGCCCTGATTCAGTCAAGTACAGGGGTTACAGTTATCACGGTTGGACTGGTCAGCGCTAGTCTTCTCACTCTTAGACAGGCTATCGGAATTATCATGGGAGCCAACATCGGAACCACCGTTACTTCCTTTATCATCGGTTTCAAGCTTGGTGAGTATGCTTTACCCCTGATTTTCCTTGGAACCATGTTCCTCTTCTTTACCAAAAATAGAACAGCAAACAATATCGGGCGCATCCTGTTTGGTGTAGGGGGAATCTTCTACGCCCTCAACCTCATCAGTGCCGGTATGAGTCCTCTTAAAGATTTACCACAATTCAAGGAATACATGGTAACCTTGGGACAAAATCCTGTGTTGGGAGTTTTTGCTGGTGCAGTGATTACCGTCCTCATCCAAGCTTCTTCTGCGACAATCGGGATTTTGCAAGGTCTCTATGCAGGTGGATTTCTTGACCTTAAAGGTTCACTACCAGTTCTTTTCGGGGATAATATCGGGACAACCCTAACCGTTATCATCGCGGCAGCTGGAGCCAATGTCTCTGCGAAACGCGTTGCTGCAACCCACGTTACCTTTAACGTTTTAGGAACTATTCTTTGCTTAATCTTATTAGGTCCATTTACGTCTATGATTGAGTACTTCCAGGCACTCCTTCACCTCTCACCTGAGATGACCATCGCCTTCTCTCACGGTGCCTTTAACGTAAGTAACACCATTGTACAATTTCCATTCATCGGAGCCTTGGCCTACTTTGTAACCAAGCTCATCCCTGGTGAAGATGAAGTTGTCAAGTACGAGCCACTTTATCTTGATGAGCATTTGATTAAACAAGCTCCATCAATCGCTCTCGGAAATGCCAAAAAAGAACTCCTTCACTTGGGAAATTATGCTTCTAAAGCCTTTGACCTTTCATACAACTACATCATTGACCTTAATGAAAAGGTTGCTGAAAAAGGCCACAAGACAGAAGAAGCCATCAATACCATTGATGAAAAATTGACTCGTTACCTGATTACTCTTTCCAGTGAAGCCCTTAGCCAGAAAGAAAGTGAAGTGCTCACCAACATCCTGGATTCATCCCGTGATTTGGAACGGATTGGGGACCACGCAGAAGCCCTAATCAATCTGACTGACTACCTTCAACGTAAAAATGTTGAGTTCTCTGAAGCTGCTTTGCAAGAACTAGCTGATATCTATCAAAAAACCACTGACTTTATCAAGGATGCCCTTGATAGTGTAGAAAACAATGATATTGAAAAAGCTCAAAGTCTGATTGAACGCCATAAAGAAATCAACAATATGGAACGTGTTCTCAGAAAGACCCACATCAAACGCCTCAACAAGGGCGAGTGTTCAACACAAGCTGGGGTCAACTTTATCGACATCATTTCCCACTATACTCGTGTATCTGATCACGCTATGAATCTAGCTGAAAAGGTCATCGCTGAACAAATCTAAGATCCAAGAAGCTATCCTAAATGGGATGGCTTTTTTCTTTTCCTAACCAAGAATTGCTTTTCTAATATATAGAAAAATGCTTTGATTCACAATGGAATCAAAGCATTTTAAAGAGCTCCCCATACATAATCGCAGAAGCTGCGGTTCCTCTGTACTTTGCTTCTTCTCTTTTGATAAAGCGAGCCAAGTTGAGCAACTCAGGTGCCGGATGTTTGGGATTTAGGAGCAATTCACGATTGACCAGGCCTGAGAGACGAACTGCCAGCAATTGCTCATTTGTAGTAGGCAGTTTTTTAGCAGTCTCTAGGAGAGCAGCAACTAAATCTTCACTCAAATCATGTCGAGCATGATTGTAAAGATCTTTTACAAGGCTTTCTAGGTTTGGTTCTACCATCCCTACCACCTCCCTTATGGTTTAATAATTTTTAATCAAATCAACTGTTGAACGATCCAATTTTTTCACCAAGGCTTGCAAGAAAGCTTGCGCTTCTATGAAGTCATCCATAGCGTAGAGGGTTTGATGAGAATGGATATAACGAGCGCAGACACCGATTGTTGTAGATGGGACACCACCATTTTTCAGATGAGCTGCGCCAGCGTCTGTTCCGCCTTTACCACAGTAGTATTGGTACTTGATACCAGCTTCTTCAGCCGTTGTCAAAAGGAAATCCTTCATACCTGGGAGAAGCAAGTGACCTGGATCGTAGAAACGAATCAAGGTTCCATCCCCAATCTTTCCTTGGCCACCATAAACATCACCTGCTGGTGAACAGTCAACTGCGAGGAAGACTTCTGGATCAAACTTGGTTGTAGATGTATGAGCACCACGGAGACCAACCTCTTCTTGGACGTTAGAGCCAAGATAGAGTTCATTTCCGAGTTTTTGACCTGACAAAGCTTCTGCCAGCTCACTTACCATGAGAACCCCATAGCGATTGTCCCAAGCTTTTGAAATGATATTTTTTTCATTGGCTGTCAAGATTGCAGAACTATCTGGTACGATGGTGTCGCCAGGACGGATGCCAAAGTTTTCTGCCTCAGCCTTATCCGCAAAACCACCATCAAAGACGATATCCGTAATGGCTGGCATGGTTGGCCCGCCCTTACCACGAGTCAAATGTGGCGGAACAGAACCTGAAATCACAGGAATTTCACGACCGTCACGAGTCAAGAGTTTGAAACGTTGGCTGCTGACTACCATAGGATTCCAACCACCGATTTCTACGACACGGAAGGTACCATCTGGCTTGATTTCGCTAACCATAAAACCAACTTCATCCATATGAGAAGCGACCAAGACGCGCGGTGCATCCGCAGCTTCTGAATGTTTAATTCCGAAAATACCACCCAATCCATCTGTCACCACTTCATCCACATGCGGTGTCAACTTTTCACGAAGATAAGCACGGACAGGTGCTTCATGACCTGAGATCGCAGCAAGTTCTGTTACTTCTTTGATTTTTGAAAATAATGTTGTCATTTCAGTTCCTTCTTTCTTTCATCCATTTTACCACTTTTTATAGGAGAAGGATAGCGGGAATCATCATTCCAGATAAAACTACTTGTGAAAAAAAACGAATCACCATTGCAATTCGTTTTATTTATGATTCCGTTTGAGTGAAAAATGGTCTGGGACGGGGTCCTTACCTGTTTTCGACCAGGGATGGCAACGTAAAATCCGAGCCAAGCCCATCAAGACTCCCTTGAAACCATGTTTTTCAATAGCCTGAATCATGTAGTTTGAACAAGTAGGCTCAAAGCGACAAGAGGGTGGAAAGGCTGGTGAGATAAAACGTTGGTAAAAGCGGACTGGCGCTATTAAGATTCGTTTCATTATTTCTTGGTTACAGCCATAGTGTGTAGTTGGCTGATTTCTTTTTTATTAAGGCGTCGGGATTCACCTGGACGGAGTCCTGTCAAGTCTAGATGTCCAAAACGTGTCCGCGATAACTTGTCCACTTGGAGGCCGACAGCTTCAAACATTTTTTTAACCTGATGGTTACGCCCTTCATGGATGGTCAACTGCACTACTGAGCGATTTTTAACTGGATCCACTTTGAGAATCTCGTAAACAGCTGGCTTGGTTTTCTTACCATCAATCTCAAGTCCACGGGTCAAGGGACGAAGATTGTCCTTATTGGCCACACCTTTAACACGCGCGACATAGACCTTATCAATTTCATTACGGGGGTGAATCATCTCATCCGTAAAGTCTCCATCATTGGTCAAAATCAAGACTCCTGATGTATCCCAGTCCAAACGACCTACAGGGTAGATGCGCTCCTTCACGTTAGGCAAGAGGTCGACAACAGTCTTACGGCCCTTGTCATCTGTCACACTGGAAATGACACCGCGTGGTTTGTTAAGCAGATAATAGACCTTTTCTTCGTTGTAGATAGGCTGACCTTCAACTTCGACCTTGTCACCAGACTTGATGGTCGTTGCTAGTTCACGTACCACTTGACCATTGACCGTCACTAATCCTTGCTTGATCAACTCTTCTGCTTTTCTCCTACTGGCCACACCTGCGTGGGCAATATACTTATTGATTCTCATCTTCTTCTATCCTTTCACCAAATAATTGGCTTTCTTGGGCTTGAATCTCAAGCTCATCAATCACTGGTAATTCTTCCAAATGGTTAATTCCCATGTAATCTAGGAAATAATCCGTAGTCACATAGAGGTTGGGACGTCCCAACACTTCTTTTTTCCCGTCTTCTTTGATTAGGTCAAAAGCCTGCAACTTTGCCAAGGCCCCACTCGAGTTGACCCCACGGATAGCATCAATTTCTATCCGTGTGATAGGCTGTTTGTAGGCAATGATGGACAAGGTCTCAAGGGCAGCCCGAGATAAACTTTGGTTGATGGGCGCCTTAGAGTATTCCTTCAAAATCTCAGCAAATTGAGGCTTGGTCACCAATCTATAAGCACCACCTGTCTCAATCAGAGCCAAACTAGACTCTGGGTCCTTTTCATATTTATGGGCTAATTTTTCTAAACTCTGCTGGATGCCTGTCGGTGGCAGAGAGAGGAGTTCAGCTAACTGGCGGACTCTAATCCCATCTTCACCCGCTACAAACAAGAGCGCTTCTATTTTTGCTAAAGTACTCATCTTTCCTCTCTATCAAGTCTAGCTTTGGGCCACTTGACTTTCTTCCTTCTTTTCCATGAGATAGATATCTCCGAAACTCTCCTCTTGCACGAGGATCAGCTCCTGGGTTTTGATTAACTCTAGGGTTGCCAAAAAGAGGGTGATGACCTCTTGGAGATTCTGGGCTTCCTTAAACAAATCCTGCAAGCGCAATTGATCTCGTCCAGCCAAGGACTCTTTCACGATAACCATCATGTCCTCAATCTTATACTCATCCCGCAAGATGGTCGTGTGATTCTGAGAGAACTCCTCTTTTTTCTTGGCTAGGATATTTGAAAAAACCAAAAAAAGGTCAATGGTCGTCTTGTCATGAACAAGCTCCGCATCTTCGTAAATCAACTCTGTCGGCGCTTTGGAATAGTACTGGGCCCGTTCTTGGTGCTTGGCTTCCAAGTGCTCCCCCAAGAGCTTGAACTTGCGGTATTCTTCAATTTGGGAAAGAAGATCCTGCTCTAGGTCATCCTCCAAGTCTGTCACTTCTGCTACCTTGGGAAGGAGTTTGCGGCTCTTGATCAGCATGAGTTGACTGGCCATGACCATGTACTCGCCCGTCACTTCCAGACGCATGGCCTGCAGGGTTGAGACATAGGCTAGGTACTGTTCGATGACTTCCGTAATAGGCACATCGTAGATATCCATCTGGTACTTAGAAACAAGGTGCAAGAGCAAGTCCAGGGGCCCTTCAAAATCTTTTAATTTAATATCCATTATCTATATTTTTCTAAGGTCAGGACTGTTTTTAATCCTAATTTTTTTGCAATTTCGTACAAATCGACTTTCTTTTCTATCTGTCTTAGAATGAACTGTTCCCGCAAGGCTTGGGCTGATAGGGCTGGAAAACCTTTCTCCTTGACAAAGGATTCTAGCTGACGAAAGGCCCACTGACGAGAATAGGCTTTCCCTGCCCTTTCAAAAAGATAGGTTTGCCCCATCAAAGGTTCCAATTCTGAAAGCAAGGTCGTGGGAATGGTGACAATCCTCTGTTGGGAAACCTTCTTGATTCGCAACACTTGAAAATCCAGATTGATATCCTCAACCTTGAGAGCTAAAATCTCACTCGGCAAGAGCCCCATTTC
Organism: Streptococcus vulneris; assembly: GCF_019218685.1. NCBI lineage: Bacteria > Bacillati > Bacillota > Bacilli > Lactobacillales > Streptococcaceae > Streptococcus > Streptococcus vulneris. The sequence continues at coordinate 63,954 of NZ_JAHUZC010000010.1, forward strand.
TAGGATTAAGAGCGCTAGCAAGCGTCCTTCTGGATAATTACTTTCCTGCCAAAAAGAGTCTAGGTCTAACAGTTCTGGCTTTTCTGTCTTCTTTTCAGCTTGTTTAGCTAATTCCAAGCGGTAAAAACTATCCACTTCTCCTTTTTGATAGAGAAAGTAGAGAAATTGGTTACAGGCCGAAATCTTTCGCTTCTGGGCGCTAATTTTTAGATTGGCTAGCTGGGCTTGGTAAATCTTGAGACTAGTCTCAGAAATCCGCTCACCTACAATGTCTAAAAATTGCTCCAAATCATACTTATAGGACTGCTTGGAATTTGCAGACAGACCCTGCTTTTCCTCTAAAAAGGCTGAAATCCTATCTCTCATTTGCATCGAATCTCATATTCCTTACTAAAGTCATGCAAGAGGGCATTGACTGCCTTGAGGATAGACTTGCGCGTGATAATCCCTTGGAAAATACCAGACGCATCCACAACCGGCAAGAAGGACTCATCTACCAACTTGTGCAAGACCTCCGTAATGGTAAAATCAGGCGAGACGACCGCTACGTCCGTTCTCGTCATATGGACGATATCCGTATCTGCCATGATTTCTTGACTCAAGTCATGCTCCATCTGATAAGCCATAATATCTCTGAGCCCAATCGTCCCAACAAACTGTTTTTCATCTGTCACAACAGGAACACGGGTATAGGTCATCTGACTAAGCAAGAGGGTCGCGTGATCCGCATTGTGGGTATCAATCAACACAGCTAGATTTTCAGCAGGAGTCAAAAAAGTTTCTTCTTGTCCCAACAAGAAAGTCTCAAACTCCTTGGCAATCATCGGCTAAACTCCTTGGACAAGCCCGGATACACCTCATGGTCTCGTGTCAAAAAGTCCACTTTGAAGTAACTATCATCAATCTCCACACGAGCATAGAGACATTCTCTGACGGTCCCACGTGGTTGACTGATGGAACCTGGATTTAGAAAGAGGGTCTTGCCTTCCATCCAAGCATTTGGCACATGCAAGTGCCCATAGAGGCAGATATCGGCCTCTTCCTCCTGAGCCCAGTAGTCCAACTTTTGAAAATTGAAATTAATGTCAAACAAATGTCCATGAGTTTGGATAATCTTGGTCGAACCAAGTTCCGTCACCAAACGTTCTGGGTAGCCGGCGTAAAAGTCCATGTTCCCTTTAACAACGCGGATGCCCTCCCAAAGAGGAGAATCGGGACGCAGTTCAGAATCTCCGTTATGAAAAACGGCGTCAACTTTGCCCACATAGCGATCACGGATTTCTTCCACAATCAAGCTATCGCCATGAGAATCGCTCATTACAATGATGGTTTGCTTTGCCATGATGGAAATACCTCCAAAAGTTTCTTAACGGCTAAGGCACGGTGAGATTGACTATTTTTTTCTTCAAGGGTTAATTCAGCTGAGGACTTGCCTGTCTCTCCTACAAGGAAGAGAGGATCGTAACCAAATCCATTTTCACCCTTAGGTTCAAAGTTAATGTAGCCTGGCCAGTCTGCTTCAACAACCAAGCTTTCCTTGTTTGGACTGGCCACGACTAGGGTTGTATGGAATTGAGCCGAGCGGTCCTTGAGTTCAAAGACCATGGCCAATTCGTGCAAGAGTTTGGCATTGTTTTCACGGTCAGTAGCTCCCACACCTGCGAAACGAGCTGACCAGACACCTGGCAAGCCACCAAGGACATCGACTTTGAGACCTGAGTCATCTGCCAAAACCATCTTGCCCGTTAATTGAGAAATGGTTTCTGCCTTGAGGCGGGCATTTTCTTCAAAGGTCATGCCTGTTTCAGCTACTTCAGGCAGGTCAGGATAGTCATTAAGATTTTCCACATCGTAGCCTAACTTATCAAAGATAGCTCGGAACTCTTTGGTCTTGCCTTCGTTTCGAGTCGCAATCAATAAGGTTTCTCTGACCTTGCTTGTCTCAAAGAAATCATGAACATTGACCCCTTCTTTAGGCAATGCTACATGCAGGAGTTGCCCATTTTCAATCAAGAGAAAAGCTCCCTGACGTTGGATGACTTCCAGATTTCGTCCCATTTCTTGGTTGAGGATATCTACCACAAAAGACAATAAACGGTAGAGAGAACCATAGCGTAAAACAATCACAGAAATAGGAAAACCTTGTTCCTCATCTCGAAATCTTTGGGCAAACTCAAATAGAGGAAAATCCAAGTCTTCATCAGTCAATGTCCGGACACCACCAAAAATACTATATGAGCCGACATACCAGTCCTGGTCATCCTTGTATTCATAAATTTTATTTGTCATAATTCTACATGCTCCACATAAATCTCTTTTTCCAGCCATTCTTCACCAATTTGTGCAAAACTTTGGCTGCTGGCTGTTGTGTAAAAACGGTGATGGAGTGGTCCAGCATCGCGACCACGATTGATTTCAAAATAATTGAGTAAGACTGAGATATCCCGTACGCACTCTGCCCCACTATCGATGAGTTGAACCTTGGGTCCCATGACATTTTGAATAATGGGTCTGAGCAGTGGATAATGGGTACAACCCAAAATCAGGCTATCTACCTTTCCAACCAAGGGACGTAGGGTTTCATAGACCACTTTCTTGGTGACACTGGTTGACAGGGCACCCGACTCCACCAAGGGAGCAAACTTGGGACAGGCCAAACTCTCCACCTGTAAATCCGGATCCAGATCGTTGATTTTCTGACGATAGATGTCAGATTGGACCGTCATGGGTGTTCCAATCACTCCGATTTTTCCACCTTGACTGGACTTGATAGCTGCCGAAGCTCCTGGCAAAATCACACCTAGGACGGGAATGTCTAGTTGAGCCTTGATTTCTTCCCAGACGACCGCAGTCGCAGTATTACAAGCAATGACAATCATTTTGACATCCTTGGTCAAGAGAAAGTTGACCAGCTGCCAAGTATATTCACGAATTTGCTCAGCAGGACGGGGACCATAGGGCGCCCGCGCCGAATCTCCAATATAGACGATTTCTTCATGGGGAAGCTGGCGCATAAGCTCACGCACAACAGTCAAGCCCCCGACACCCGAATCCAAAAAACCAATTGGTCGATTATCCATACAGTCTTCTTTCTAGTCTTTTTTCTGATTGATAGTTCATTATGATTACTTGTCTTTATGAACTGAAGAACAACTTCATCAACAATTATCTCTCTTAATCATAATCAAATATCAATAGAATGCAAGGAAAAAGTCTCATCCCTAAACCCTTAGCCAACATAGTGAGAAGTCTGGAACTTTCATCCCAGACTTTTCCTTATTTATTTTTTCTTTTTATTGTTAGCAAGGGCTGCCTTTTGTTGGCGGATGATTTGGTGGTAAACTTGTTGTACCTTAGCTTCGCTTGGTTTTTGACCATTTGCACTCAAAAGAGTACGAACTGCTTCAGCATTCAAACGTGGGTTGTCAGCGAATTCTTTTTCAATTTGCTTACGAACCAAGTACATTCCCCCAAGAGCTCCTCCTAGAAAAGCTAGCACAATCAATACAATTGCTAAAAGTAAATCCATCATTTTTCTCCTGTTTCTTTTTGAGTCTCTTTCATTATACCACAAACTAGCCACCCTGACCAGTTTGTTTTACGCTTTCAGAGATGAGTAAGCTGTAATTAAAGTTGGCTTATCTTTCTAGTCAAAACTAGAAAGAATATAAAAAATACACTCTCTTACCATTCGTTTCCTCCACTTTTTTAATACAAAACAATATCAAATATATATCCTTCTCAAATCCTCTTGACAACACTTCATTAGCTGGTAAAATTAGATTAACAAGACAATATAGAAACAAAAGTTCGCCTCATTAAAAATGAAAGCGCTTTTAATTAATAAAGGAGGTTTCTATGGAAAAAATTTGGAGGGAGAAATCCTGTCGCTACAGTATTCGAAAGCTAACAGTCGGCACAGCCTCTGTTTTGCTTGGAGCGGTTTTTCTAGCTAGTCATACCGTCTCTGCTGATACTATTGAAGTAAAGCAAAACGAGCCTGCATTAGAGAAAACTACAGTTAAGACAGACACTATAACAAAAGCAAGTGAATCAACTGAGCATACACAGCCAAACGTGCCAATTGATCATACAAAACCAGTTCTAGCTAATAATAGTTCTTCTGAAAGCAAACCCGCTGAGGCAGATGTTACTTCTGCTACAACTAACCAAGCAAGTACTGAAGTTATTGTAAAACCTAATGAAAATAAGGAAACCGAAAAACAAGAACTACCTGTGACAGAACAAAGCAACTATCAGCTAAACTATGATCGACCAACAGCTCCTTCCTATGATGGCTGGGAAAAACAAGCACTCCCAGTTGGGAATGGTGAAATGGGTGCTAAGGTTTTTGGTCTCATCGGCGAGGAGAGAATCCAATACAACGAAAAAACTCTTTGGTCAGGTGGACCGCGTCCCGACAGTACCGACTATAATGGAGGAAACTATCAGGAACGGTATAAAATTTTAGCAGAAATTCGTAAGGCTCTTGAAGACGGAGATCGCCAAAAAGCCAAACGATTAGCTGAACAAAATCTAGTTGGACCAAACAACGCCCAGTATGGACGTTATCTAGCCTTTGGTGATATCTTCATGGTCTTCAATAACCAGAAAAAGGGGCTGGATACAGTTACAGACTATCACCGTGGTTTGGATATCACAGAAGCCACTACTACAACTTCTTACACCCAAGATGGAACGACCTTTAAAAGAGAAACCTTCTCAAGTTACCCTGATGATGTCACCGTGACCCACTTGACCCAAAAAGGGGACAAAAAACTTGATTTTACAGTTTGGAATAGCTTAACAGAAGATTTACTTGCTAACGGAGACTACTCAGCGGAATATTCTAACTACAAGAGTGGCCATGTTACGACAGACCCAAATGGTATCTTACTAAAAGGGACTGTCAAAGATAATGGCCTCCAGTTCGCATCCTATCTAGGAATCAAGACTGATGGAAAAGTTACTGTTCATGAGGATAGTTTAACGGTCACAGGGGCCAGCTACGCTACGCTTTTACTCAGTGCCAAGACTAACTTTGCTCAGAATCCAAAAACCAACTATCGAAAAGACATTGACCTCGAAAAAACGGTTAAAGGCATTGTAGAAACAGCTAAATCCAAAGACTACGAGACACTTAAAAAGAACCATATCAAAGACTATCAAAGCCTCTTTAACCGCGTTAAACTAAACCTAGGTGGAAGCAATACTGCCCAAACAACAAAAGAGGCCCTTCAAACCTATAACCCAACAAAAGGGCAAAAACTGGAAGAACTCTTCTTCCAATACGGACGTTATTTATTGATTAGTTCGTCTCGTGATCGGACAGATGCCCTTCCTGCCAACCTACAAGGAGTCTGGAATGCCGTAGACAATCCACCTTGGAACGCTGACTACCACCTCAATGTCAATTTGCAAATGAACTATTGGCCAGCCTACATGAGCAATCTAGCTGAAACAGCCAAGCCAATGATCAATTACATTGACGATATGCGTTACTATGGCCGTATCGCTGCTAAGGAATACGCCGGTATCGAATCCAAAGATGGACAAGAAAATGGCTGGCTGGTTCATACCCAGGCGACACCATTTGGCTGGACTACTCCTGGTTGGAATTACTATTGGGGTTGGTCGCCAGCAGCTAATGCCTGGATGATGCAGAACGTCTATGACTACTATAAATTCACCAAGGATGAAACTTATCTAAAAGAAAAGATTTATCCAATGCTTAAGGAAACAGCTAAGTTCTGGAATTCCTTCTTGCACTACGACAAGGCTAGTGACCGCTGGGTTTCTTCTCCATCCTACTCACCAGAACATGGAACCATCACGATTGGGAATACCTTTGACCAATCTCTAGTTTGGCAGCTATTCCATGACTACATGGAAGTCGCCAACCATCTGAATGTCGACAAAGACTTAGTTACAGAGGTCAAGGCTAAATTTGACAAACTCAAACCACTTCACATTAACAAAGAAGGACGTATCAAGGAATGGTACGAAGAAGACAGTCCACAATTCACTAATGAAGGGATTGAAAACAACCACCGTCACGTTTCCCATCTAGTTGGTCTCTTCCCAGGTACGCTCTTTAGCAAGGATCAGGCTGAATATTTAGAAGCTGCGCGTGCTACCCTCAACCACCGTGGAGATGGTGGTACTGGTTGGTCTAAGGCCAATAAAATCAACCTCTGGGCTCGTCTCTTAGACGGTAACCGTGCCCATCGCTTGCTCGCTGAACAGCTCAAATATTCAACCCTAGAAAACCTTTGGGATACGCACGCACCTTTCCAAATCGATGGAAACTTTGGAGCAACCAGTGGAATTGCAGAAATGCTTCTTCAATCACACACTGGCTACATTGCACCATTGCCAGCCCTTCCAGATGCTTGGAAAGACGGTCAGGTTTCTGGTCTGGTTGCCCGTGGTAACTTTGAAGTCGGCATGAAGTGGAAAGATAAAAACCTGCAAAGCTTGTCCTTCCTTTCAAATGTCGGTGGAGACCTAGTTGTAGATTATCCAAATATCGAAGCCAGTCAGGTTAAGGTTAATGGTAAATCTGTCAAAGCAACTGTTCTTAAAGATGGCCGCATTCAACTGGCAACACAAAAAGGTGATGTCATTACCTTTGAACATTTCCCTGGTCGTGTAACCAGTCTGACAGCAGTTAGACAAAATGGCGTCACTGCCGAACTTACCTTCAACCAAGTAGAAGGCGCTACCCACTATGTTATCCAAAGACAAGTGAAAGACGAATCCGGCCAAACCTCTGCAAGCAGAGAATTTGTGACCAATCAAACCCATTTTATCGACCGTTCGCTCGACCCTCAACTCGCCTACACTTATACTGTTAAGGCTATGCTGGGTAATGTTTCTACACAGGTATCCGAAAAGGCCAATATCGAAACCTATAACCAGTTGATGGATGACCGTGATAGCCGAATCCAATACGGTTCTGCATTTGGAAACTGGGCAGACTCAGAATTATTTGGAGGGACAGAGAAGTTTGCCGACCTTTCACTAGGTAACTATACAGATAAAGATGCGACAGCAACCATTCCTTTCAATGGTGTTGGCATTGAAATCTATGGTCTCAAATCATCTCAATTGGGAATCGCTGAAGTCAAAATCGATGGTAAATCAGTCGGTGAACTGGACTTCTATACTGCAGGTGCAACTGAAAAAGGTAGCCTTATCGGTCGCTTCACAGGATTGTCAGATGGTGCTCATGTGATGACTATCACTGTAAAACAAGAGCATAAACACCGTGGCAGTGAGCGCTCCAAAATTTCCTTAGACTACTTTAAAGTTTTACCAGGACAAGGAACAACCATTGAAAAAATGGATGACCGCGACCCTCGCATTCAATACGGATCTCAATTCAAAGATTGGAGCGACACTGAATTATATAAGAGCACAGAAAAATATGCGGACATCAATAACGCCGACCCAAGTGCTGCTTCAGAAGCTCAAGCAACCATTCCATTTACTGGAACAGGTATTCGAATTTACGGACTTAAAACATCCGCTCTCGGAAAAGCTCTCGTGACACTAGATGGCAAAGAAATGCCAAGTCTAGACTTCTACACAGCTGGAGCTACCCAAAAGGCAACCTTAATTGGAGAATTTACTAATCTTAGCGATGGCAATCATATTTTGACATTGAAAGTTGATCCAAATTCACCAGCAGGTCGCAAGAAAATTTCTCTAGATTCATTTGATATCATCAAAGCCCCTGCTGTTGGTATAGATAGTCCAAGTATCGCACCACTTAAGGAAGGGGATAAAAACATCTCTTTAACTCTTCCAGCTGGAGATTGGGAAGCCATCGCTGTGACCTTCCCAGGCATCAAAGATCCACTCGTTTTACGCAGGATAGACGATAATCATCTAGTTACGACTGGAGATCAGACTGTCTTATCAATTCAAGATAATCAGGTACAAATCCCTATCCCTGACGAAACCAATCGAAAAATTGGAAATGCGATAGAAGCTTATTCTATCCAGGGAAATACAACAAGCAGTCCTGTCGTAGCTGTCTTTACCAAAAAGGATGAGAAGAAGGTTGAGAATCAGCAGCCAACTACAAGCAAGGGAGATGACCCTGCTCCTATTGTAGAAATTCCTGAATACACTAAGCCTATCGGTACAGCAGGACAGGAACAACCCCCTGTAGTAAATATTCCGGAGTATACTAAACCTATCGGAACAGCCGGACAGGAACAACCGCCTGTAGTAAACATTCCTGAGTACACTCAACCTATCGGCACAGCGGGACAAGAACAGCCACCTACCGTTTCTATCCCTGAATACACTGAGCCTATCGGAACTGCTGGACAGGAACAACCGCCTACTGTTTCTATCCCTGAATACACTAAACCTATCGGAACGGCTGGACAGGAACAACCGCCTGTAGTAAATATCCCTGAATACACTAAACCTATCGGAACGGCTGGACAGGAACAACCGCCTGTAGTAAATATTCCTGAGTACACTCAACCTGTCGGGACAGCGGGACAAGAACAAGCTCCTACTGTTTCTGTTCCTGAATATAAACTTCGTGTCTTAAAGGATGAAAAGACTAAAGTTGAAATTATTGGAGGAGCGACTGACTTAGAGGGAATTTCTCACATTTCTAGCAGACGTGTATTAGCTCAAGAACTATTTGGTAAGACCTATGATGCTTACGATCTTCACCTTAAAAATTCAACAGATCAGAGTTTGCAACCAAAAGGGACTGTCTTGGTCCGCTTGCCTATTTCCTCAGCTGTCGAAAATGTCTACTACCTAACTCCATCAAAAGAGTTACAGGCACTTGATTTTACTATTCGCGAGGGAATGGCAGAATTTACGACTAGTCATTTCAGCACCTATGCAGTCGTTTATCAAGCTAATGGAGCATCAACTACTGCAGAGCAAAAACCAAGTGAAACAGATATCAAACCATTGGCCAATAGCTCTGAGCAAGTTTCATCTAGTCCAGACCTTGTTCAATCGGCAAATCATTCTCCTAAAGAACAACTTCCAGCTACTGGTGAAACATCCAATCCACTACTATTCTTGTCAGGATTGAGTCTAGTCCTAACAGCAACTTTTCTACTTAAGAGTAAAAAGGATGAATCAAACTAACGTCTAACCACACAAAAATCAGGATGAAGATAAGCTTCATCCTGATTTCTTTTTCAATAAAGGATTATTTTTTACAGTAGGTATAAAATTGCTAGTGTCAAGAGACTTGCTAGAAGTCCCACTCCCCAAAAGAAGAAGTCAACCTTCCACTCACTCCAAGGACTTCCCTTACCAGACAATCCTCCAAGCTCAAAATGATGATGCACAGGCGTCATACGGAAAATACGTTTACCACCTGTCAGTTTGAAATAACTGACTTGCATCATAACCGAAGTTGTTTCAAAGACATAAACAATTCCGATAATCAAGAGAGTCCATTCTTGGTGGAGGGCCATAGAGATAGCTGCCAGCATTCCACCTAGGGCCAAACTTCCCACATCCCCCATAAAGACTTTAGCAGGCTTATGGTTAAAGACGAAGAAACCAAGCAAACCACCAATCATGGCAAGAATCACTAGAAGGATATCCATCTGACCTTGCACATAGGCAATAACTCCATAGGCAGACAAGCTAATCACAACGGAAATACTCGCTAGACCGTCAATACCATCTGTCAAATTCACTGCGTTTGAAAAACCAACTAGCCAGAAAAGAGCGAAGATAATATAGAAAATCCCTAAATGCACTTGGTAGCCAAAGACAGAGAGCATATCGCCCCCACGCTCATAAAAAAGGTAGAAAATGACTCCACCTAGCAGCTGAAGAGCCAATTTCTGTTTGGGATTAAGGCCCTCATTGATTTTACGGAAGACCTTGAGGAAGTCATCTAAAAAACCAACCAAACCATACAAGACCAAAATAAACAAAACCATACCAACATTATTGGTCAATTGTTTTGAAAAAAGAGCGACGAGGAAACTCACCACAACTGCAGCAATGAGGAAAACAAGTCCCCCCATTGTAGGAGTCCCAGCTTTTGCCTGGTGCTGTTTAACATCCTCATGCATCTGCTGGCCTGTAATTTGCGCCTTTCTATAAAATTGGATAAAGGCCGGAATTCCTACTAAAGTTAGTAAAAATGTCACAATTCCAGCACTGATGGAAATAAACATATTAGTCTCCTAAAGTTAATTTAATTTTTTTAATGTTTTTAATAGCTGTATTAGTCCGAACGTCTTGCTTCTGAACAACAGAACCTGAACCTTCAAATTCCAGCTCAATATCCAACCATTTAGCAAAGGCCTCAGCAATCTCTTTTTTCCAGCCATACATATCTGGAATTTCTTCTACCTTATCCGATAAAAGGAGAACTTGTTGGTTTGGTGCAAGATTTTTTCCTTCTTCTACAGAAGTCTCTTTAATCTTTGTTCCAGTACCAACAACGATTGGTTGCACAATATTTCGACGTAAGGCTTCCGCCAAATCACCAGGTGAAATATCCTTGATGCTAGGCATTGCATACGAAGATTCTGTCGTCACTTGATCTAAATTCTTAGCTGGAGATTGAAGGTTCAGAGATTCTTTCATCGCTGAAGCCCGCTCCAAGATTGGATTGGAAAACTCTCCCAACTGGACAGCTGAATAATGCTCAGGCTGTTGAACCGTTACATACAAGATAAAATCAGGATTTTCAGCAGGATTCATAGTCACAACTGAGAAAATATAATTGGTAGAACCAACCAAGTATCCTCCATTTTTCTCATCAGCGATTTGAGCCGTACCGGATTTAACTGCTACATTTTGTCCAGGAACTGTTATAATTGGCTTTCCTGTGTAGTGATTATACATAGTTCCATATAGAGGGTCCGTCCCAACTAAGATCATGTGATTTCGAGTTGTGCTTGCTGCATCTTCAGATACAGGTTTTCCTACAATCTCTTTTTGAGACTTTCGTACAGACTGATTGTTAGTATCATAAATAGCACTTATAAATTTTGGCTCCAGCATAACTCCATCATTAGCAATAGCTGTAAAGGCACGAAGCATTTGTGTTTGTGTCACTGAAATTCCTTGCCCAAATGAGCTTTGAGCAATATTAACAATATTATCAGCTGGAAGTTGACCAGCGTATTCATCTGTCAAGCCAAAGCGAGTTGGAACCCCAAATTTAAAGCGTTTTAGATAATCCAACCAAGTAGCATCTCCCATTTTTTGTTCAAGTAGACTCATTCCAACATTACTGGAGTGAGCGAAACCTTGTAAGAAAGTCATCATCCCACCAGTAGTCAAACCACCATTAACATCCCAATCTCGAGTCGTCACATCCGCCATTTTAAATTCACTGCTATTGAAGTATTCTCCACTTGGGAAGGTATTATTATCAATAGAAGAAGCTAACGTCATAACCTTCATGGCTGATCCTGGTTCATAGTTACTTTGATAAAGAATATCACGCCAAACAAAGTCCTCAGTGATTCCTTCTTTAGTATCTGCATTAAAGGTAGGTCGTTGGGTGGTAGCGAGGATTTCACCGGTCTTTGCACTGACCAAGGTCGCGGTCATATACTTACCTTTTACTTTTTCTAGAAAGGCATCCATCTGAGTTTCCATGAAAGATTGTAGCGGACTAGACAATGTTGTATAAACATCCTTACCATTCACAGTCTGCTGCGATACCTGTTCCGTACCTGGGACGATATTTCCTACACGGTCTTTTTCATAGGTAATAATACCGTCTGTCCCAGCAAGAATGGTATTTAAAGAACTCTCCAAACCAGAAGTCCCTAACAAACTCTTACTACCATCCTCATTTTCATGAAGTTGGGCTAAGCCAATAAAGCTAGAAGCAAATTGTCCATTTGGATAGCTTCTGTTAGGGCTAGTTGTAAAGTCAATCCCTTCCACACTAGCATCTTTCAAATCTTTTTTAATAGCCATCATATTGGCATAGGTAATCCCATTTCCTTTTGCACCAAAGGAAACTTGGGTCAGATTTGGTTGAGCTAGTTGCTCTTTCACATAAGCTTCATCCATATCCAAATACTTATGGAAGACTTCAGCTACCTTATTAAACTGCGAATCCTCTACATAAAGAATTTTTCCAGTTGCTGACTTGTATTTTTTATCAATAACAGCATAGACGTTATAAGAGGTCGCATCTTCAGCGATTGGCACTCCATTTCGGTCATAGATAGTCCCACGTTTGGCAGGAACTGTTCGGGTTGTTTGGTGAACCTTTTTAGCCTCTTTAACCAAGTCAGTACCAAATATATTACCTTTTGCTATAATATACGCAAAATTAGCCAAAAAGATAGCGAAAAGTACGACAGCTAACAAACTGATGTACTTGCCGACTATTCTACGGTTTTCTGCTGGAGATTTACGATTTTTTAGCGCAAATCGGGTTATTTTTTCTGTCCATTTCATATCTTACTCCGCTGTTCGGATATTTTCGTTATTCAATTTCAAATCTTTTTTATCTGCAATCTCTTTCAAGCGCTCGGCACGAATCAATTCATTCACTTCCTGCTTGGCATCGTCCAGCTCTGTCTTCTTTTCCTCTATCTGCGCATTGATTTTTGTTAAATCACTTTGCACTTGCAAGAGCCGTGTCTGCATAAAGATAATGCTCACTGCTAAAACGAGAGCCGTAAAAGCGATGGAAAGATAAAAAGCCTTCTCCACACGTGAGAATTTTTTTATACGATTCTGCAAGAATTGACTGGTTGTTTCTTTCTTATCTACCATTTTTTCCTCTTACTTGTGAATTTTTCTGGCCACGCGCAACTTGGCTGAGTGCGAGCGGTTATTGGCTTCTAATTCTTCTGCACTTGGCAAGATTGGCTTACGGGATACCAATTCCATCTTGGGCTTGAGATCATCTGGGATGAAAGGCAAACCTTTGGGAACTTCAACTGTTGAAGCCTCCTTGAACAATTGCTTGGTCAAGCGGTCTTCTAATGAATGAAAGGTAATCACTGAAATTCTACCATCCAGAGCCAAGATATCCATAGCCTGCTGGATGGACTCATCTGCCGCTCCCAGTTCATCATTGACTTCAATCCGAATAGCCTGGAAGATCTGCTTGGCAGGATGGCCCTTTTTCTTGAGTTCCTTGGCCGGCTTAGCCGACTTGATAATCTCTGCTAACTCAGTCGTTGTCTCGATTGGCTTGACTTCACGTGCTTGTTCAATCTTACGCGCAATCTGTTTAGAGAATTTATCCTCGCCATACTTGAAGAAAATACGAACCAAGTCATGATAATCATAGTGGTTCACCACTTCATAAGCTGTCAGACTAGCATCCTGATTCATGCGCATGTCCAGTGGCGCATCCTTTTTATAAGAAAAACCACGCTCACGCTGGTCCAATTGAGGACTAGACACTCCCAAGTCATAACAAATTCCATCAATTTCCTGAACACCAGCTTCGCGCAAACGTGCCTGTAAATGACGGAAGTTATCCTTGATAAAGGTCACCATTCCCTTTTCAATGTAAGGTGCCAAGCGTTTTTGCGCATTATCAATAGCATTTTGATCTTGGTCAAAGGCATAGAGATGGCCCTTTTCACTTAATTTACTTAATAAATATTCGCTATGGCCCGCTCCACCCAAAGTCGCATCAACGTAGATACCATCAGGTTTCACATCAAGCATATCAATCGTTTCGTGGAGTAAGACCGTTACATGATGAAATTCTTTTGTCATATCTTATCTATTTTACCACAAATCCGACTAGCTTGCACTAGTCAGACAAATAGGTCAAAAAAAGTAAGATTTCTTTAAGAATATGTCAAATATGCTTGACATCTATTTCATAGAAGAATATAATATAGTCAAATATATGCGACATGAATCAGAAAGGAGACCAGATGAATCGTGTGAAAGAATTTCGCAAGGAACTAGGTATTTCCCAGCTCGAACTAGCCAAGGATATCGGTGTCTCGAGACAAACCATCAATATGATTGAGAACGACAAGTACAACCCAACTCTGGAACTCTGTCTCAATCTCGCCCGCAGCCTCCAAACTGACCTCAACAGTCTCTTTTGGGAGGATAATTTTTAAAAAAGGAGCCAACTCATGAAAAAAGAAACCTTCACTGAAAAACTCATCAAACGCACATACGGTATTTCTGGTCCCCTTGACGAATACAAACGGCGTGAGGCCAATCGTATTGGGAACCAAGTCTTTATCGTCCTCTTTTATCTGATGATTTTCGGAAATCTTATTCCACTCCTTCTGGCCTATAAATACCCTCAAGAAGTGGCTCTAATCTATCCTCCTCTGATTTTAGTGATTGCCCTCATCTCTGCTGGCTATGTCACCTACCAAATGAAAAAAACAGGGATTACAGCTATTGATCCAGATATGCTGAGTGAGAAAGAAAGTAAGCAACTATACTACCCAGGTCTTAAAGCAGGTTTGTTCTTTGGTCTATGGATGTTTTTTATAACTCCTCTTCTCAGTATACTCATAGGTGAAGGTCAGGACTATTTTCATTCTCTCCTCACTATAAGAAATGGTGTATCAAGCATTCTCGGTTCTATCTTCTTCGGAGCGAGTATACAGTTCATCATCTCCCGTCGCATTGAAAAAGCTAAGAAAGATCAAGATGAGGATTAGGAGGTGCCTTATAAAATCACTAGTAACTTTACTTACCTATCATCTTTTATTTGCTTCACTGTTCATCTTCATCATCGTTTCAGGGAACTTGCCAATCTACGATATAGTCCTCCTTCCAGTCTTTGTTCCAGCACTCAACAAAGGATTGACTTATCTAAAGATCGACTCCCAAAAAACGCGCATACTCAACTTAGCACTATTCTTTATGATTCTATCCTTACCACAACTGACGCTCATTTCAAGCAATTGGAAATATTATATACTGTTCACTATCGCTATCCTTTCTTCTATCACTTATCTTTATTATCTCTATCAATTCGTAAAAGAAAGTCAGTAAAGACGCTCATTTAGGAGGTTACTAGCATGAAAAAAGAAGACTTAACCACTCGCCTACTTCGAAATTTTTTTCATATCCAAGGGCCTTTTGATGAATGCCGTCAAGAGGTTATCTACAAGGCTTGCGCCCGTTCCATGATCCAAATCTTTTACTCTTCCTTCATTCTCTTCCTATTCTATATTTTGTTCGGAAGCTTTATAGAAATTGTTCGAAATGTTATGCCCTACATCTATTTTGGACTCATTTTGTTCATGAGTATAAAAGCTCAAAAAGCCGTCAAAGAACTCCATCTTGAAAAAGATGACAAGTCAGAAATCATTCTCAAAACCTACAGCAAAGCCCAAATCAAATTTAGGAGTTGGATTGTGTTTATCGGTCTTCAGATTGGCCTCTTTATCCTACTCATCTTTCATAAAGTCTTCGTTCAGCAGATGTCCCTTCCAGATTTTGGGAAGTTGCTCATGCAATTCGATAAAAGTGTTCCTCTTCTGATGTATGGCCTGATTATCGGTAGCATTTTTGGAACCCTGACCTACGGATTTCTATCACTACAGGAGGAGAAAACTCCTAAAAATACCAAACAGAAGGAGAAAAGCAAGCAATGACTTCACTATACGATTTTTCAGTCTTGAACCAAGACCATCAAGAAACTCCACTAGAGACCTATCGTGGTAAGATTCTCTTGGTTGTCAACACTGCTACTGGATGTGGTTTAACGCCCCAGTACCAAGGACTTCAAGAACTCTATGACCGCTATCAAGAACAAGGTTTTGAGATTTTAGACTTCCCTTGCAATCAGTTTATGGGACAAGCACCAGGTAGTGCAGAGGAAATCAACGCCTTCTGTAGCCTACATTATCAGACCAGCTTCCCACGTTTTGCCAAGATCAAGGTCAACGGTAAGGAAGCAGATCCTCTCTATGTTTGGTTGAAAGAACAAAAATCTGGTCCACTAGGAAAACGAATCGAATGGAATTTCGCTAAGTTTCTCATCGGTCGAGATGGGCAGGTCTTTGAACGCTTCTCTTCAAAAACAGACCCAAAACAAATTGAAGAGGCGATACAAAAATTACTCTGACTTTTTTTTGAATACATTCTTTCATTCAGTTTAATTCTTAAAAGGATGTATTTTTTTCTTTAAAAAGTGAAAGAATTTCTTTAAATTAGGTTTACTTTCTCTATTGCATTTCTTGGAACAATTTAGTATATTTGTTATGTTAAGGTTTTTAAGTTATTTTAAAGATTAAGATAACAATTTTAATTTTTTTATTCTAAAATGAAAGCGCTTAAACAGAGGGGGTAATTAGTCTCAAACTATTGCACAAAATCTAACTATCGCTAAAGAAAATCGTTTCCAAGTCATACTTGGGCTCAGACAGTAGCTGACTGTCTTGATTCAAACTAGGAGTACATTATGAATCGATACCTTTTTGAAAAAGAGCAAACTTTTAGCATCAGAAAATTAACCGTTGGAGTTGCTTCGGTTATGGTCGGACTCGCTTTTTTTGCATCTGGTACAGCACTAGCTGACGAAGCAAAAATTGAAACTACAAGCTCTCAACCAAATGTAGAAAAATTGGCCGAAGTTGAAAAAACCAAACCAGAAGTCAAAAATGAAAGTCCTGTAATTTCTACACCTCAAGAGTCAGAGAAAGCAGAGAAAGCAGAAAAAACTGTTAAACCAGTAGAAGAGAAGACTGTAGCAGAAACTAAAACTACTGACTTGCTTCCTGAAGAAATCCACGATCAAGCTTATCCTGATGCACCCGTGAAAAACATAGATACTTCAGCAATCGTAGACAAGAAGGATAGTCCTAAAGTTGAGACAGAAAGCATTCTAAAAAACAAGGAAGAACTTCCAAAAGAAGCTGAAAATGGTAATCGTGCAATTATCAACGGTGGTCTAGATTTGAAGCACGTCCCTTATGAAGGACAACCTGCTACTGCTGCTAGTATGATTTACACTATTTACAATGGGGGTTCCCAACGCTATATCGTGTCTGGTTCTGGTATTTTTGTGGCACCAAATGTCATCTTGACTGTTGCCCACAACTTTTTAGAATCAAACCGTGATACAAAAGAAGGACATATTCGAGGCGGAGATTCTGCTAAGTTTTACTATAACCTCGGTTCTAATTCTGCTGTTCGCAATTCTCAACCTGTAACGGGTAATACTACTCTATTCAAAGAAGAAGATATTCATTTTTGGAACAAGAAAGAATTTGGAAAAGGATATCAAAATGACTTGGCTGCTGTTGTAGCACCTGTTCCTCTTCAAATCGCTAGTCCAAATAAAGCTGCTACCTTTGTTCCCTTGGCAGAAAATAAAACCTATCAACCTGGGGACCCTGTTAGCACGATTGGATATCCAACTGATTCAAGCTCACCTGAGCTCAAAAAACCAATTGTAGCTGGTCAACTTTACAAGGCTGATGGTGTCGTGAAATCTGTTGATAATTATGATGATAAAGGCTCAAAAGGCATCACCTATCATATGACTTCTGTTTCAGGCCTTTCAGGTGCTGGTATTATCAACAGTGATGGTAAAGTAGTCGGTGTTCACCAACACGGCACAATTGAAAACGGCATCCCTGACAAAGACCGCTTCGGTGGCGGAATCGTCCTCTCACCCGAGCAAGTAAAATGGGTAAAAGATATTATCGCTAAATATGGTGTCAAAGGTTGGTACCAAGGTGATAATGGGAAACGATATTACTTTACTCCTGAAGGAGAAATGTTCAGAAATAAAACTGCTGTTATTGGCGAAAATCAATATTCTTTCGATGAAAATGGTGTTGCGACACTCATTAAAGGAATCGATTACGGACGTGTAGTTGTTCAACACGTAGATGAAACTGGTAATCCAATCAAAACTGATGATACTTTTGTTGAAAAAACTGAAGTTGGAACAGCTTTTGATTATAACTTCAAAAAAGAAATCGCTAAGACTGACTTCTATACAAAAAATCAAGAGAAATACCAGATTGTCTCTATTGATGGCGTCGAAATCAACAAACAACTCAAAGATGAGTGGACCTACAACGTCGTCAGCAAAACAGCTCCAGGAACACGGGTCATCAAGGTGGTTTATAAAGTGAATAAAGGTTCATTTGCCATTCATTATCGTTTGAAAGGCTCAGAGCAAGAATTAGCAGATGTTGTTACTGATAATAATGACGGAAAAGAATACGATGTTTCTTTTGTAAACACTTTTGAAGCAAAAGAAATCGCAGGCTACCGCGCAATAACTCCACGCTTAGAAGCCAGCATCCAGCACAAGGGTGTGAATGATGTTGTATTTGAATACGAAAAAATCTCTGATAGCTCTAATCCGACTTCAACTGTTTTACCTGCTGCTCATCCAGAAGATAAGGAAACAGAAATTGGAAATCACGGTCCCCTTCCAAGCAAGGCTCAACTTGATTATCACAAGGAAGAATTAGCCGCCTTCATCCACTATGGTATGAATACTTATACTAATTCTGAGTGGGGACATGGAAATGAAGACCCAGGATACTTTAATCCAACTAACTTAGATACAGATCAATGGATTCGTACTCTAAAGGAAACTGGCTTTAAACGCACCATTATGGTAGTGAAACACCACGATGGCTTCGTTATTTACCCATCTAAATATACAAATCATACCGTAGCTGCAAGTCCATGGAAAGATGGTAAGGGAGACCTTTTAGAAGAAGTTTCAAAATCAGCTACTAAATACGATATGAATATGGGGGTTTATCTATCTCCATGGGATGTTAATAGTCCTAAATACAAGGTTGATACAGAAAAAGAATACAACGAATACTACCTCAATCAACTAAAAGAAATCCTTGGTAATCCAAAATACGGTAATAAGGGTAAATTTATCGAAGTTTGGATGGATGGAGCACGCGGTAGCGGTGCCCAGAAAGTAACCTACACCTTTGACGAATGGTTCAAATATATTAAGGAAGCTGAAGGAGATATCGCTATCTTCTCTGCACAACCAACAAGTATTCGTTGGATCGGAAATGAGCGTGGTATCGCAGGTGACCCTGTATGGCATAAGGTCAAGAAAGCCAACATCACCGAAAATGTTAAGAACGAATACCTTAACCACGGTGACCCTGACGGAGATATGTACTCTGTAGGGGAAGCAGATGTTTCCATCCGCTCTGGCTGGTTCTACCACGATAATCAGCAACCAAAATCCCTCAAAGAATTGATGGATATCTACTTCAAGTCTGTTGGTCGTGGAACGCCACTTCTTCTCAACATTCCACCAAACAAAGAAGGAAAATTCGCAGATGCTGATGTGGCTCGCTTGAAGGAATTCAAAGCAACCCTAGACCAAATGTATGCGACTGACTTTGCCAAAGGAGCGACTGTAACAGCAAGCTCGACTCGTCAGAACCACCTCTATAAAGAAAGTCACCTGACAGACGGCAAAGACGATACCAGCTGGGCGCTCTCAAATGATGCCACAACAGGTAGCTTCACAGTCGATTTGGGACAAAAGAGACGCTTTGACGTTGTCGAACTCAAGGAAGACATCGCTAAAGGTCAACGTATCTCTGGTTTCAAGATTGAAGTCGAAATCAACGGTCGCTGGGTAACTTACGGAGAAGGTTCAACTGTTGGTTACCGTCGCTTGATTCAAGGCAAGCCTGTAGAGGCACAAAAAATCCGTGTAACCATCACCGGAGCTCAAGCAACTCCAATCTTAACCAACTTCTCAGTCTACAAGACACCAAGTAGTATCGAAAAGACAGACGGCTACCCTCTTGGACTTGAATACCACTCAAATACAACAGCGGATACAGCCGGTACAACTTGGTACAATGAATCTGAAGGTGTTCGTGGCACTTCTATGTGGACCAATCAAAAAGATGCCAAAGTAAGCTATACTTTCACAGGAACCAAGGCCTATGTCGTCTCTACAGTTGACCCAGGTCATGGAGAAATGTCCGTCTACGTTGATGGCCAAAAAGTTGCGGATGTGCAAACTAAGAACACTAGCCGTAAACGCAGCCAAAAAGTATATGAAACAGACGATTTAGCACCTGGCCAACATACCATTACCCTTGTTAATAAAACAGGTGAACCAATTGCTACAGAAGGAATCTACACCCTAAACAATGATAGCAAAGGAATGTTTGAACTTGAGTCTACTAACTACGAAGTCGAAAAAGGAAAACCAGTCACTGTTAAAATTAAACGTGTTGGTGGAAGCAAGGGAACTGCTACTGTTCGCTTCATCACAGAACCTGGAACTGGGGTTCACGGTAAAGTTTACCAAGATACAACTCAAGATGTGACTTTTGAAGATGGAGAAACAGAAAAGACTGTTACCATCCCAACGATTGACTTTACCGAACAAGCCGACTCTATCTTTGACTTCAAAGCCAAGCTCACTTCTGTCACTGATGGTGCCCTGCTCGGTTTTGCTACCGATGCAACCATCCAAGTGATGAAAGCTGAATTACTGATCAAGGATCAAACAAGTTATGATGACCAAGCTAGTCAGTTGGATTACAGTCCTGGCTGGCACCATGAAACCAATTCGGCAGGCAAGTACCAAAAAACGGAGTCTTGGGCTTCCTTTGGTCGCTTAACTGATGAACAAAAGAAAAAGACAACTGTCACAGCCTACTTCTACGGTACTGGACTTGATATCAAGGGCTATGTTGATCCAAATCATGGTATCTACAAAGTCTTCCTAGATGGCAAAGAAGTTCCTTACCAAGATGGCATGGGAAATGCGTCGACTATTGAGGGCAAGAAATACTTTAGCGGTCACGCTGCTCAACGCCAAGGCAATCAAACTCTGGTTAGCCTAAAAGGTCTTGATGAAAACTTGCACGCAGTCACCCTTCAACTAGATCCTGATCGAAACGATTTGTCTCGAAACATCGGTATCCAGGTGGATCAATTCATCACTCGTGGTGAAGGAAGTGAACTCTACAGCAAAACACAAATCCTTCAATCTCTCTCTAAATGGAAAGACGACTTATCTAACTTTGATCCAAGTGGTTTGAAAAATACAGCAACTGCACGCCAAGCGTTCAAGTCTAATCTTGATAAACTCACTGCACAATTAAGTTCTGATACTGTAAATGTACAAGATGTGATGTCAACAGTCACTGCTTTGCAAGATATTCTTAGCAAAGACGAAAATTACCGAAAACCTGGAGACGAAACAAGTCCAGAACAACCAGTTGAACCAAAACAACCGGAACAGCCTGAAATCAATTACGATAAGGCTATGACTAGCTTGACTGAAGCTATCAAGAAAAAAGTAGCTGAACTTGGTGCTAACAACGTTGCTAAGAAAAAATTAGTTGAAATTACTGACAAAGCAATCGCA
>NZ_JAHUZC010000011.1:0-82121 GCF_019218685.1 Streptococcus vulneris
GGAGCCATGGCTGAAAACAAATGGGTTCTCATTGATAAACATTGGTACTTCGCTAATTCTTCTGGAAAAATTTCTCAGAATAAATGGGAGAAAATTAATGGAGTTTGGTACTATTTTGACAAAATAGGTATTATGTCTAGTAACCAATGGCAAGGTAATTATTATTTAAAATCAAGTGGAGCCATGGCTGATAATGAATGGATATTTGATAAAAACTATAACAGTTGGTTCTTTTTGAAGCGTGGTGGAATGTATGCATCAAAAGAATGGATTGGAGCTTACTATCTCAAAGCTGGTGGTTATATGGCTAAAAAAGAGTGGATTTACGACGACACTTATAAGGCTCACTACTACTTAGATGATAATGGACATTATGTTTCCGGAACTTACAAAATTGACGGTAAAGACCATCTATTCCACAAAAATGGTCAATGGATTTCTGAGGTCTCAAAAGAAGTTGGTTTTGTAAAAGGCCAATACAGTAAAACCATCTTTTTAGATCCAGGACATGGTGGAAGAGACTCAGGTGCATACTATTACAATGTTGCTGAAAAAGACCTCAACATGCAGGTGTATCGTAAATTACGCAAAAAGTTAGAAGAACTTGGCTACAAAGTTCTTACTTCACGTGATAGTGATATTGATGTAGATTTTGTTACAGAGCGTTCTCGTATGGTTAACAAGACTAACTCTGATATCTTTATTAGTATTCACTTCAATGCGACTGGCAGCGCGTACTCTAGAGCTAGCGGTATTCAAACCTATTCCTATAGTGATGATCCTGATTATCCAAGTAAAATCAACCCATACTGGCATAACCATCCTGACCGTATGAGTGAGAGCAAGCGTCTTGCAGCCGCTATCCACTCTTCATTGTTAGCTGAGACTGGTGCTAAAGATGCTGGTTTATTGGAAAGAAGCTTTGCCGTTCTTCGAGAAACTGCTAAACCAGCCGTCCTCCTAGAGCTTGGTTATATAGATAATTTCGCTGAAAATCAACAGATTCGAGATAGCCACTATCAAGATAAGCTTGTAGCAGGTATCGTGAAAGGAATTCAAAAATATTACGCTGGTAAGTAAAAAAGGGTCTCGAGAAACCTCGAGGCCTTTTCTATTTGTCTTCTTTTGTATCTTTATCAGGAAAGAGGTATCCAATACCAATGCAAGCTAGTACGCCCGCTCCAATTACCAAGCCACTTGAAATTGGCAAAAGGTCTAAAATTGCATTTGCAATGATAAAAGCAATAATTAAACACATCAGACTAGCCTTGTAGTCTTTTTTCAAAAAATTCTCTAGAGTGAAAAAGAGGAACAGTCCTACCGGAATCAGTGACCATAGGTTGACATCCAAACTTGGCCATCCAACAGAACCAAAATACAAAACCAAAGCTGAAACTAGCAAGAATCCAATACCTAATAATTTTTTCATTTTTATCTCCAATTGCTTTTTTATGAACTTGAGTTATCTGATAGTGACGCCTCACGTCCCTTACAAAAATCATTATAGCAGAGGTCAGTTTCAAGAACAAGTTCTTTTGCCTATCTGGTCTCTATATCAGTCTAAGTGGTTGAAGTGTTAAGATAAAAGAAAAGAAGCCCTAATGAGCTTCTTCATTCTAGCGATTGCAACAGTATTTCTGAACTAAAACAATCGAAAGTTAGATTCTAAACGAGTTTTCTCTAGTTATTATTTTTCTTTTCCTTAGATTCTAGAGAAGTTTTGATTGCTTCGCGTTCAGCCTGTAGTTGAGCTAAATTCTTCTCCTCTTCCTCAAGTTTACTAGTATCTGGTTTTACACGATAATAAACATCTTCTGGTCTCGACAACATCGCTTCATACTGCTGTCCTGCAAACAGTCTCTCCTCGTCATGATTGCTTTTATCTGTCAGTTTTCCATCATCACCAGGTTGCATGACAACTCCACTTGGTACGGCAACTACCACAAATCCTCCTGCGACAGAACCTTTAGTGTGTGCACTTAGACTTTCAACTTCTTTAAAGTTGGAATCTGAACTTCGATTTTTCAGATGAGAGTAACTATTGTCCAATTCAACAGTATATTCAAATTTTTGACCATCTCTAAAGCTAGTTATATAAATTTCACCAGACTCATTAATGACATATTCATTGCCCGACGGTGTACGCCATGTGCCTTTCAAACTAGATAAATCATTATTTCTTAATGCTTCAATATCCAGTTTCGGAACTGCAGTTTCTTCTTTTAGCTTGTCAACTACCTTCTCTGACTCAGAGACCTTGCTATCTAAACTGGTTAGCTGTTCCTTGAGTTTTTGAATCTCCTCTTCTTTCTTCTTCTCATTCTCAGACGCTTTCGAAGTATCTATCGCTTCTTTACTTGTGTTCTCTTTTTTAGCAACTGAAGAAATGGCTTCATTTGACTCTTTCTTTGCGTTAGGTGAGAATAAGAAGAGGCTTGCTAGGATTGCAACGACCAAGAGACTAATGGCAATGCCAATATAGACTTTTATTTTAAAAAACTTGCCCCTAATCTTAGATGGAGAAGTTCCTTTCACTACCTTCGATACAGTTGATTTCGGACCATTTTTCTCTTCAAAATGTTTCTTAGTCATAGTATTCCTCCCATTTTTCACTATATTTCACCTATATCTTAAACAAATTCGTAAGATTTGTCAGTATCCATGAATGGATGGATTTTCAAAAGAAAACCAATCAACTAACCCTTAAATATTGGCAGCAATAGAATCATCCATTAAACTCTATATCGAATTTATTAACATAAATTATACCATAATTTTTAAGAATTTTATATATTTTTATAGTCTAACTATGATAATGAAAAGGAGCTATCCTTTCATATTATTCACTTATATTATGTTTATAAAAAATCTAATAGGCATATTTACTTATCATATTTCATATAGCCTGTACTTCATCAAATAAATCTTGAGTTTTTACTACAATTGTAAAAGCACAGTTTTTAATATATAGTTCGATACTGTATTTTATGAAATTGGTAAAATCCAAAAAATCTTCCTATCTGTAATAAGAAGATTTTTTGTTATCTAAATGAAGTCCATTAATACATTCTAAAAGTGTATAATTATCAATGTAAACTTAAGAATTAAGTATTAAATAGTAATTGTCAACAAACTGTTTAACCATCACAGTATCTAATCTCAACACATAAACATTTTTTCTATAGATTTTGTCTTAATCTTGATCTTTTTTCTTCAATCCAAGAAGTGCTCCTACTATAAACAATATTCCAGCAATAAATGGTGTAAGAACTGCTCTAACTGTTCCGGTTTTTGGCAACCTGTCAGAATGGTTAGTATCCGACTTACTATCAATGTTAGTATGTTTATTAGCTATGTTCGCTTGTTTATTAAGATAGACTTCCTTCTTATTTTCAAAGTTTTTATCAAGAACTGTAGTTGTAACATCCTTAGTTGAATCAGATTTTTGTGAATGATTTGCTCTTTGTAAGTCCTCTTTTCTATGGCTTTGATTTAATTGGCTAGGATTTACCTGTGGGTTATCTTTCTTTTTGGATACATCAAAAGTAGGTTTATTTTCCTCCTCCTTTTTCTCCTCTATTTTCTTGAATACAGGTTTTATAAGGGTATCTTTTGATAGATTAAGAACATATCCAGCGTCTTTTTTCCCTTCGAAACCAGCAATTTCCCAGCCGTCAAATTGATATCCTTTTTCTAATTCCCCCTTATAGACAGGTAAAATGAAATCTTCTTCCGACACTATCGTTGAACTCATTTCTTTTCCATTTTGAATGGTCACAGTTACTGTATGAGGTTTTAGTTCGCTTACCTCTCCCGTATCTTTGTTTAAAATGAATTCTTTTACGGTTGTATTTCTTGCAAAATCTTTTACAACTATCTTAATGTTTAGTGCCTTATCTGCTATTTGTTTAATATCAGCAAATGATTTATATTCTTTTCCATTTACATAAATATGTTGTTCTTGAATCTCACCATCGAATCCATTATTTCTTTTATCATTAATATTAAAGACTACAGATTTTCCCTTAGCATATTCGATACTAGTATTTCCTTTTGGATCAATGTTTACTTCTGGTTTAACATTATCATATAAAAATTGATAGTGTACTCCAACCGCTTTCGCATTCAAATCGCTATAGCCAGTTTGAAGATAAACATTTCCATCCATGTCTGTTACCTTATCTGGGAATCCGTTTGCTTTATAGTCTTTCATCCCCCAGTCCATGATGTCACCGTCTTTAACATTAAGCTTAATGTTAAAATCTCTAGTGTTATCAATGTGTAAATCTCCATAGATTAAATAATTATCTACAACCGATTCATTAACTCTCAACTCCCAGTTAAAACCACCCTTATCAGAAATCTTACCTCTTAAATAAAATTCTGGATTTCGTACATAAATTTTATTAGATTTAGATGGATTAAAGTAGTTCTTGTCCATTGAAAGATTTACTGGTTTTGCATCAATAAATAATGTAGAGCCATCTTCTTTTATAGCTTCTACATTGGACCTATCCTCCCCAGTATACTCTTTACCATCCTTACCAAATAATACCAGTTTAGAAGAATCTGTCACAAGATTTCCATCTTTATCGATTGCTTCCCCTTTATCATTCATTTTAAATGTAAACACTTGATACCTTACAATGTTAAAGCCGTCCAAAGCCGACATCAATACTGATTGAGTACTTCTTCCATCTTCAACATTTCTACTATCAGCATAAATTATTTTTTCTGATAAGACTCTTAGATTAGGATTGGCCTTTTGGATTTTTGCTATATCTTCCTGGCTATAAACTCCATTTCCTTCTAACATATCCGTTTTTCCAGGATTATAGGTAGTCACTTTTAGTGCATAGCCTTTTCTTAGAATGATGTTATCCTTTAATAGATATTGTTGTTTTTCTGAATCAGCATAGATTTTACCAGATTCCATGTCCGTTAAATTGGTTGGTTTATTTTTTGAAAGATCTCCTTCTCCTAATTCTATTACATTCCCATAACTTGATGCATAGGGATA
This sequence comes from Streptococcus vulneris, assembly GCF_019218685.1. Classification (NCBI taxonomy): domain Bacteria; kingdom Bacillati; phylum Bacillota; class Bacilli; order Lactobacillales; family Streptococcaceae; genus Streptococcus; species Streptococcus vulneris. The sequence continues at coordinate 5,021 of NZ_JAHUZC010000011.1, forward strand.
TTCCGTTTTAGTTTCCTTATTTTTTTCAGGCATTCTAATTTTAGTCTCAGCTTTTATCTGATCATCATCTTTAACAAAGAATCTCATATCTCCTGCAAAAGCTAATCCATCCACAATATCATTAACATTAGCGTATAAATCAAATGTCATCGTTTTTGAGTGGGAATCATACTTGGTCGTTTTGATTTCTATCGATTTATAATTATTGCCATAATATACCTTGGCATTTTTAGAAACATTACTTATCTTTCCAAGAATTTCAAAGTGTCCATCTTTAGACGGGCTTAGAACACCATAAATTTTTGATTTTATTTCGTCAAGTTTTTCAGTTTCATATTCTAAGGCACTACCATCGTCATAAGCAATGATATTTCCCTTATCATCGTATTTATAATCGTATTCTTCTGTCCTCTTACCAGTTTCACTTGTAAAGTCATCAACTTCTCTAAATTTCTTTTTAATGAGTTTTTTTAAGTCTTTGCTTTCAAAATCTCTAATTGTTGAAATGGCTTTATTGATAGTAAAGCTAGATTTTTCTTCGGTAGCCTCTTCATTTTCTTGATGATGTTCTACTTCAGTTGTATCTTTTTTAAGACTGTCCTCTTTTCTATTTTCTAAATTTTTAAATTTAGATTCGGCAATCTCTCCAAGCTTTTGGTATTTAGATGAATCCTGATCAGGATCTACTAGATAATAGGAAATCATCCCCTTTTCATCAGCATGATCAGCAAATTTAATTCTATGAATCTTTGTGAAATTGCTAGAGCCATCTAATGCAATGACTTCAATGATTTTTCCTCTTAAATCTCCTGCACCATTAATTTCATAAATGGTATTTCCGTCTTTGTCAAGTTTTCTATTTCTTCCTTGACCCTCACCTGCATAAGTGACCTCAAGATTTTTTTCAACCTCTCCATCTTCATTAACAAGAGCGGCTCCTGCATACCAAACTTCGTTGGCAATCTCGTCAAATTTTTCAGGATGTTCTTTCTGATCTCTCGCAAATAAAGTTTCATTCTTGTATTGCTCTTTTACCTTATGATAAGTATCCTTTGTAATCAACTTAATTTTTTCAGGATTTGAAAAATCAACAGAAACAATCTTAGGTGCTGTGTTATCAATTTTTACAGGAATATAGGAAACCTGCCATGGATAATCTTTAGTTAATCTATATTTAAATTTATAGAAATATTGACCTTCTGCAATTGGCTCAAATTGACCTCTTATCTTAGTAGCAGGATCTTTGGTATCCTTGCTTTCTGGTGCATTTTCTTCTTTCCCTCTAGGATTATAGATGAGTCCATCCCATTTCAAGTCGCCCCAAACTTTTAGCTTAGAAGATTTGATTCCCTTTGCATCATTTCTTTTAGAGTTTAAAATTCCTTTAACAAAGTGTTCTCTCGAAATGACTTTTAAGTCGATTTGATTTTCTCCCTCTTTATTTGTATTCACTATTGAAATCAATCCTTCTTCTGCACTTCTTAATACAAGTGGAGAAGGTGTTAATCCTCTCTCAAGTTGAGCATCTTGAGGATTTCCATTTGAATCTAAAGGATAAATTTTAGCAATCTTAGAACCACTTGATGATGGTGCGTTGATCCCTTCGTTATTGAAAGCAAATAATTCTGGATTTTGATCTAGGGATGTTGTATTTTTATCTTTTCTATTTTGTATAACTCCTGCTGGATTAAATTTATCTATACCATGTTCTCCACCAATTCCCTTATTTAAGGTTCCTGGAATTTTTGGTTTGCCATCATCATCATAACCTTCCATTGTTTTTGATTTTGAACCTTCTTCCCAGGCCCATTTATCAAGGATTGGTTCGTGGTTCCAATTCCCAGCAAATCCCATTAGAGGCATCGATAAAGAAGGTTGGAAATTTGTTTTCTTCCCATTGGAGTTTAAAGCTTCCATTTCTTCCACTGACTCAAAATGAATAAATGATTCTACAAATTTATTTTTATTTTTAGCTTCTCCAACGTTTATAACCGCATTTAAATCAAAGCTAGAATTTGGGCTTATAGTGAAAGTATCATGCTCAAATGTAATATTTGCTCCTTTGACTTTTTCTGGGTGGATTTCTGGAACAATTTGCTTCCCATCTGGTGATTTTTCGTCTTTATATGTTTCATCCAGTTTGAGTCTGTCAGTTAGAGCATCTGTAGTTACAGTTGATGCTGAAACTTTAAAGGTCAAAGGTCTGTTTGATGTATTGTGAAGCTTAATTGTAAAATATTTTTTATCTCCTTTTATTTCTTTAAGAGAAATAGAACCATAAGAGTTTACCAAACCTTTAGAATCCGTGTTTTTAAAAGTCGCTACGACTTCATTTCTCAAAGCATTGGCAACATTAATTAGCCCTGCCCCCTGTTGTCTAGGTGATGCAAAGTATTGACTTTTTTCTTTCCAAGAAGTCGCATCCATCATAGGACGTGCAGTATTTTGTAGGGCTATTTTTGTAAGACTTGTAAGATCTATTTTGTCATCTCCCTTAAGATTTTTCAATACAGGTCTTTCAAGCATTTCCTTTAACTTTGGTCTAATCAAGACAGTAGAAGCTGCTACGATTGGAGTTGCCATACTAGTTCCTGACATATAGCCATAAGTTGATTTCCCATTAATGACATTGAGAGTGGATTTAATATTTTTACCAGGTGCTGAAACATCAGGTTTTAAAAGTAAATCTGTTCTCGGTCCCCAAGATGTGGACCCTGCTGGAACTATGATATCTTCTTTATACAGTTCTTTGTCTGTGTCAGATGCAAACTTAAAGTCAATTTCTTTTTCATCACCTACATTCGGTTTATTAGAATTATAGCTTGCCATATCAATTGGATAGTATTGCTCCAATTTATCTTTAAAATCTTCTTTATTATTTTTTTTGACTTTAGTTTTTTTATCAGGGTTAATCATGTTCCATAACTTTACACCATCATCTCCTGAAATTGAGAAAACTTGACTAGTAGTTCCTTCATCCTCCTCATATCCCATAGCTGGGAGCTCTGTCCAATTATCTCTATTGTAGTAATTTACAGTATTTACAACCATAATGGCGCGTGCGCCCTTATCCGTTGCTCGTTTAAAAGCATTTTTTAAATCCTTTGTATAAATTCTATCCATTACTGCAATTTTGCCCTTAAGATCCAAACCTATCAAATCTTGGTCTTGACCTTTGCCTATATATACAAATTTCAATTTACTAGGAGCTTTTGAACCATCTTCGTTTGTTATGATTTTATTCTTATCGAAAAAGGCCCCTATATTTCTGTATTTAAAACTTTCTCCTCCAATCTTAACTTTGTCAAACTCAACTGTTTGATTTTTAGCAGAAGCAACTGCTATCGCATCTTCATGTGCTGCAGTTCGTGTTACATTTCCAGTGTCGGTCATTTTCAGATTATTATTTGCCACTAAATCCCATGAAGAACTTGAAGCAGAAGTTGCATAGTTACCTGTAGCTACGACCATTGGAATGCCTGCTTTTCTTAACGCCCTAATAGCTTGCCAATATTTCTCACCTACAAGGCCCGTTCCTGTAAAGCCAGATGATACCGAAACAACATCGACATTGTGTTTGATTGAATCTTCAATAGCATGAAACATTGTTTCATCTCCTGCGAACCCAGACCCTACGTCAGAGTACATTTTATAAGAGAAGATCTGTGCATTAGGAGCAATTCCATCTATTCCGTTAAAGTTTTTGATATCTTTTTCAGTATCATTTCCCGCAAGAATCCCTGCAATATGCATCCCATGTGGATCAAAATAATCGCTTCCATCATCAGCTTTTTCTACAGTAATTTTACCACCATTATAATAATTGAAAGCATGAGGAATTTTATCACTCAACCAGAAATTTTTATCAGTACCTTTTAAGTCTTCTTTTTTAAATTTCATTGAGCTTTTGGCATCATCATCGATTCTCATAGCCTTATGTCTATAATCAGTCCCAGTATCGATGTTTGAAATGACCATACCTCTACCATCAAAATTTTTACCAAATGGTGCATTGATAGATTTTAGGTAATCGATTGCCTCTTCAACTCCAATTTCTTTTCTAGCATGATTCATCATAGGTTGGACTTTTTGTGATCGTTCAACCGATGAAATACCTTCTATTAGTTTAATTTTGTCCAGAGTATCTTTGGTTGTTTCAATAGCGCTACCGTTAAAAATTCTATCATAAGTATATAAAACCTTTGTATTCTTAAGATTTGATAGTTCCTTGATTGCTTTTTCTCCAGATTCTTTATCTTTAAATTCAGCAATATAGACAACTCTATCTTCTTTTTTGGGACTTTCCGTGTCTTTACTTGCAGACGAGTCTGCATTATCTCCTTTGTATTGATTGGAATCTTCTTTTTTGATTGTTGCTTTTTCATTGTTAGTTTTATTGTTTACCACAGATTCTTTACTAACAACTTCTTTTTCCTCAATAACTGTTGTTTTCTTCTCTTCAGTATCCTTTGAAGTTTCTATAGCATTATGAATATCTTCATGTTTTTCTTTGTTTTCTTTTTGTTTATCTACTACTTTTTCTTTATCAGAGATACTTAAAGCATCTTCAGAACTAGATGTATCTGCTAAGACTACCTCATTAGGGACATATGCTGCTAAAATAACTGCAGCTGTGGTTAATGACAATACTGTACTTTTTTTCATTTTAATTCCTTACATATTTATTTAACTTCCAATAGATAGAAAACTTTAACTTTGCTAGCCTTTGTTATAAAAAGTTTTACTAAGTGTTATCTAGGAAATAGAGTAGTACATTTATATATAATTGTTAGCTCTCTGAAAAATAGTATATCAATTTAAAAAATTTAAGTCAAGAAAAATTAAGGGATATTAATTTTATTTTTAATATGTGTTAAAAAAGATATAAAAATTTCGTACTTAACTGAGATACATTATCAGCACATTCACACCATCAAAAATAGTAGCAATCAAGTTGAAGCACTACCAGAATCACAGAGACAGACATAATTAATGAAATATCAATGCTATTAAATAATAGAAATAACCGCTAAGAAAAAGGCTTAACGGTTATTTTCTATATATAAATTTTTCAGATATTCGATCATTTATTCACCTGTGACCTAGGCTTTACGAGTGCCTTGCTCTACCAACTGAGCTAAATCGGCGATTACACATACAGTATAGCACTCTGAGAATAGGTGTCAAGAAATTTTCATCTCTATTAAAAAAAGCCTGTCCTGAGACAAGGCTTTGATATTCTATTATTTACGAACCGGCACTTTCGTAAGCATCCAAGCCCCTATCCCAAAGTTTAAGGGAAATGGCAAAGAAGACAAGGGAAATCAACATCAAACCTCCGATGTTAAAGAACACATCCTTATCCTGCAAGAAATAGCTGGCAGGATAGTATGCCGTAAAGGCAAAAGGTACAATAAAACTGATTAACCAACGAAGAAATGAATTATAAATTGAAATGGGATACTTGGCAAAATCATTAAACATATAGAAAATGTAGATCATGGCACCTGATTGCTTGGTCCAAAAAGCGATACTGGCTGTTGCGATTTTCAAAGAAGTATAGATCAAGGTCGCAAAAGGAATACAGACTAGAAAAATCAGGAATTTGGGAAGAGTCCAGGCAATGCTGGTCACAGTTGTTGCTAGTAAAATGCCACCAACCAAGAGTTCTCCCAAAGCATCAATCTGAAAAGTCTCAACCAGGATGTGAAAGAGAGGATTGATAGGACGAGTCAGGTATTTGTCAAACTCCCCTTTTCGGACTAGGCGTTGCCCTAGTGCCCAGAGATTGTCAAAAAAGAGATGGTCCAGTCCCTTGGGAATCAAGGAAAAACCATAGATAAAGGCAATCTCTTGGAAGGACCAGCCTTCTAGCGAGGGGATATGTTGAAAGATGACATTGAGAAACAAGAGATTCAAGCCTTGGGTCAGAAAAACTCCCAAGACACCAACCACAAAATCCACCTTGTATTCCATGATTTGCTTGATATATTGTCTGATAAAAATCAGATGCATACGCTGATATTTTTTCATACTAACCTCCTTGAATGGTGATAAAGGACTGGACTCGTTTCCAAATCAACTGAGACAAACCCACCATCACTAAGAGCCAGAAAAACTGCAAAGCGAGCGCCTGAATCATCTGACTGGCATCGTATTTCCCAACAATGATCATGACCGGAGTATAAATCAAGGATGAAAAAGGCAAGAAGGACAGAATATCTGAAACGATCTTTGGAAAGAAAGCCAAGGGAATCAAACTTCCAGACATAAAGGCCACTATGGAAGTCTTGAGTAGATTGGAACCCCAAAGATTTTTAAACACAAAGGCTGAAAATCCAAAGCAAATATTAAAGAAAAAGTTAATCAGATAAGCTAGCGTTAGACTAAAGAGATAAAGGACAGTTAAACCCAACACTTCAACAACGCCTTGCCCAGATAAGATTTTCATCAACACGATGACACTTAAAAATGGAAGGCCAACAGAGATAAAAATCAACCACTTGGACCCAAGCTCGGTGAAAAGATATGAGGCCGCAAAATGCACCGGTCTCAACAAGCGCATGATGATAGAACCATCCTTGACCTCCTCCCCAATCATAAAGGAAGAATCGGATCTAGTCAGAAGATTGGTTACAAAACTCATGATGATGTAGAGGGTGATATCTGCCATACTAAAGCCCTGAATCAAGGACTCCTGTGAGGAATCAAAGACAGCCTTCCAGAGATAAAAGGCCACAAAAGCTCCCATGACATCGCCAATCCGATAGAGAATAAAGTTGACTCGATAGGTAATCAACTCCTGAATCCCTGCATTAATAAAGGGTTTATAACGTCTCCACAATTTGACCATCTTAGAGCTCCTTTCTGTAGAAGCGGCGGATAATATCCTCGATATCTGTATCCACCATTTTCAAATCGCGGATTTCAAAATCAGACAGGGTTTGCTTGATAATGTCAGCTGACTGGTAGCGTGAACTATCGAATTCAATGTTGAGGCTATTCCCCTGTCTATCAATTGTCATATCCGAAAAGCCTTCATAATGAGAAACGAGATGACTTTGACCTGGTAGCAGTTCAAAGGAGAGTGTCTTCATCTTGCCAAAGGTTTCCTTGAGCTGGCTCACCGTTCCATCAAAAATCTCCTGCCCCTTGTCAATCATAAAAATTCGATCACAAAGTTGCTCAATATCACTTAAGTCATGGGTAGTCAAGAGAATGGTGGTTTCTTCCTCCTGATTGATCTGAGTAATAGCCCGACGAATGTTATCCTTGACCGAAACGTCCAAACCAATGGTCGGCTCATCTAAAAAGAGAACCTTGGGATTGTGAAGCAAGGAAGCTGCAATGTCCGCCCGCATGCGCTGTCCCAGTGAAAGAGTTCGCACGGGGTCCTTGATAAAGTCCTTCAAATCCAAGACTTCATTCAAAAAATCCATGCGCTTATGGAAGAGCGAATCTGGCACATCGTAAATCTCCTTTAAAACCGTGTAGGTCTCTTGCAGAGCCAAATCCCACCATAGCTGGGTACGTTGTCCGAAAACGACGCCAATATCTTTGACATAATCTTGACGATTGTCCTGGGGAATCTTGCCATTAATCCGACAAAAACCAGATGTCGGTTTCAAAATCCCTGTCAGCATTTTAATAGTTGTCGACTTCCCAGCACCATTAGCTCCGATGAAGCCTAAAATCTGCCCTTTTGGAACCTCAAATGTTAAATCCTTGACGGCTTCAAAAGTCTGCTTTTCAGGATGAATAAAAGAACGCAAAGCCCCCTTCAATCCCGGTTCCTTAACAGTCTTCACAAAATTTTTCTGAAGATGTTCCACTTCTATCATTGCCATATCTATCTCCCTATCGCAAGGAATAGCAACATTGTATTTTGCATACAAATATTCTAAATCCCTACTTTCTACACCTTCTACATTTTATTGCTACTGAAGGCTTTATACCAACCTATTATAGTCCAATAAAAACTAGAATGCAAGCGTTTGCCTACAGATTATAAAATTAGAGATTTCTCTCTTAAAATGGTATTTTTATACTCAATGAAAATTAAAGAGCAAACTAGGAAGCTAGCCGTAGGTTGCTCAAAACACTGCTTTGAGGTTGTAGATAGAACTGACGAAGTCAGCTCAAAACACTGTTTTGAGGTTGTGGATGGAACTGACGAAGTCAGTATCATATACCTACGGCAAGTCGAAGCTGATGTGGTTTGAAGAGATTTTCGAAGAGTATTAGTCCAAAATTCTGGCTGAATAGTCTCCTTAAAACACCAAAAAACCCACCCAATGGGTAGGTTAGTATTAAAAATGATTTCATCTCAAATATTCAATTTAATCAACACATTCCCCATTTTCATTAACTCTATACCCGTCTATGGTAGTATTAACTGCGAGTTCTCCTGAAGAATATAAATAATACCATTTTTCTCCAACTTGGTACCAACCTGTTACCATTGATCCGTCTTCATTTAAATAATACCATTTCCCTGAATCTTGAATCCAACCTGTCGCCATAGCTCCATTATCTTTCAAGTAATACCAGATATCATTATACTTAAACCAACCTGTTACAAGGACTCCATCATCACTTAGATAGTACCAATGTTCATTATCTTGAATCCAACCCCTTGCTAAAGAACCGCTATTATTTAGACAGTACCAAGCACCATCATTTTGTTTCCATCCTGATTCCGATGAATCTTAAACATCATTTATTACTTGAACAGCCTCAATAATTTCCTTCAATTCAACTCGTTTTCTATCTTTTATGACAGATTTAACTTTTTCCTCAACAAACTCTTTCGCATAAGTTCGACTATTTTCTTTCCTCTGGAACATGTCCTTCAGTAAATTTTCTAATTGTTCATTAAAGACATCTTCTTGGATTTTATTAAACTCTTTCTGAGATAGCGAAATAACCATCACAACATCAATAAACTCTTCTTTTAATTGAGCAAACATTTCCACACAATCGTCTTCTATGAATTGATCTGCAATTGCTTTTGCTCCTATTCCTCCTGCAATTCCTCCTATAATTGCACCAGCAAATGCTCCTATTGGTCCAGCAATTGCATCAAATTTAATCGATGTCAAATTACCTCCTTTGGATATCAATTTTCCCCCCCTATAAATAATTCTGTGAATACATTTGAAATAAAAAAGAATGCTGATAAATCAACATTCTTTTTATGTAAACATAGAAAAAATAGTCTTTTTTGTTTCTTTAGCTACCATAAACTGAACTAAATTAAATTTTTTATATCTTAAAAATTAATTTTGTGCATTATCTATTTTTTTTATACATTCATTATAGCTTTCTATATAATGATACGAACTATAAAATCCTGAAAATCTCAAAAATTTAGTAGCTCTTTTATATTGTTTTTTCACTTTTAATTCCTCACCATAGAGAACTAAAAATTCAATTGGAAATACTTTTTGGTTGTCTAACAATTTTTCATCATTTAATTTGTTTTTAATGAAATCTATTATTGTAAGTTTTCCATTTTCCTTTTTCTTTATTCTATATCCAAGTGATATTATTAATAACTGGTAATTCTCATACTCTATTTTTCTTTTTTCTCTAATTAATTGTAATAATTTTTCGAAACTATCTTTCATATCAAGTTCTGTTCTTATTATTAATTGACCCAATAATTTAATCTCATCTATTTCAGCAATTGTAGCTACTAAAAATTCATCTGTTAAATATTTTTGCTCTAAAAGTTCAAATGAATTATCAAAGTACAAATAATAATTAATTTCATCTTTTTTTACAAGAGTCTCTATTTCATTGTATAAACTAAAAAATCTATCAAGCGCAAAATATAACGCAAATAATACCGTAAAGATGCTTACACTATCCTTTATTTGTTCAGTTAACAATACAGTAGTAAATACTGTAACATAGATAATGAATTTTAATATAATTTCTAAATGCGGATTCTTTGTTTGAAATTGTAGGCCGAATCTCATTACTAAAACTAAGACTAACAACAGACAAATACCAAATGGTAGTTTAAATAGCACGGAAACTATTAAAGAAATTATATAGCATGCTAGAACTTGAACTAATGTTTTTATCGTATTTATTTGTTTTCCATCAAATCTATCATTCTCTATAAGATTTAATGGCCCTAGAAATAGGATTATATTGCATAGAAACCTATATACACTCCCTTTACCAAGTTGTGTTAGAGTGATTGAAATGATAATTACTCCAATGAATATTGTAATCTGATATTCACCATAAACTATAACTGATGAGATAATTATTGCAAGACTTTTAATTATTTGATTAATGAAACTTTCTTGCTTAAACATTAAAGAAATGACGAAAAGTATAATACCAACAATTATTATTCTTATTATTAGGACACCGAAAACATTAAACGGATTTCCAATATTTGGAACCTTTAATTCAGGAAATTCACTCAAATCTATTCTCGTAGAATACCCTATTAAATAATTGAGTAGTTGTTTAATATTAGTATGCAAAACAGTTGCATAGATAATTAAATCATTAAATAAAACTGCCAAAAAATTATCCCAGAAAAATTTTATAGTTCCTAAAATATAAGCAATTACACTTAATAGCATTAATCCTGAGATTAAGTCTTTTTTTACTAGGTCACCATCACTTATTCTTAATATTTTATTTCTTAGTAGTTGAAACCTATTATTTTTTTCAAACTTTTCAAAATCCATATTCTTCTCCTACTGTAACTTTTCCCAATCATCACTTATTTTATAATTAGACTGTTTCCATGAATCTTTAATTTCAAATATTTTATATTCTTTATACTTATCATTTGTATCAAAATAAGATAATCTAACTTCATCAAAGTCATGAAAGTCTATATCTTTCCCTTTTATAATGAATTCCAAGTCATATCTTTTTATTTCTCCTGCATCAACTAAGAATGAATATGAGCCATTATCTCCCAAAACAGTTCTCCCAGAATGCGTTGACTGTTTTGTTTTAGAAACAAATTTTCCAGCCGAATATAAAGATAAATTTAGATTTCTCACAATCTGTCTAGTTCCTTTTGTATTATGAATTTCAATCCATAGTGGTAGATCAAAATATAGTACATCATTTTCTTTATAAAATCCCCAAGGATTTGATGTCATTTTATTGTAAACTGTTTTATAGTAAATATTGGTTTCCCCTTGTTCCATCAAATGCTTCTTAATATATGCTTGTATAAGCAGAGTAATAGATGAAGATATTATTGAAATAAATGCACCTAATAACGTCGAATTATTCAAAAAGTAACTTAAAAACTCACTCATTGTTTTCTCTTTTCCCATCATAATAAATTTTATCTAACAATGTTTCATTTACTGTTTGTAGTTCCTCACTACTAATACATTTCACATCAATATCTAATTGGTCTAGTTCACCAAACGTCGATTCTAAATCTAGCAATATATCTATCAACTTTATTTTCACATTACTTAAGATATTCTCCAAACTAGCTTTATTTACTACTTGTTCTAATGTATAACACTGAATACCACCTTTACTTGCAGTATAAACCATTGGGGCAAATTCAATTAGGTCATAGCTCATTTTAATTGATAAATTACGTTCAATCGTACCTATACCATTAGTAATTTTCCGTTCTCTTAAAATTTTTTTTATTTCATCTGTAAAAAATGATTCTGACAGTGGTACTGACTTAACTGTAAAATTTCCATTTATCCCTGAATATCTTATATTATACGCAATACCTTTCCTATACTGAGGAATTTCATCATCTATCTTATATCCTCTTAACTCATTTTCAATCCATTTCTGCAAACTTAAATTATTTAGTGAGTATGTAATTATTTTTAATCTTAATAGTGCATTTTCTAAACTAATATTATTTCCAGCGATATCTAGAATTAATTGACTTTTTGTCATTCTCTCCCCCTTTTTTAATGATTCTGTTTCTAATAATTGGAATTCAATTTGGTTAATAAAAATCCATACAATCAGGCAAAAATAACAACTGAACAAGAAGTTAACAAGAACTTCATGATAGTTCAAATACAATAGAAAATCGATTAAATTATTTTGTAAATTTTCATTCTTAAATTCTATTTTGCTAATCATAGGAAGAAATTCTTTATTTACGTTTTCAATGATAGATAACAAATTTCCATTAGACAGAAATAAAAATACCAACACGAGTTTATTATCTTTTAAAAACCTGATATATCGTGATTTATAAATTTTATAATGAGTATTTTTATAAAATGAAAAATCAAATTGGGTATTTAATCCTACCTCTTCTTGTTGTTTTTTACTTTGTTTTATATATTTAAAACACAAACAACAAGAAGCAAAAAATGCCTCAAAAAAAATTAAATGAGTATATTCCCAACGAGTAGCTGTGATGACTACAATATCAACAAACAGTTTAGCAAATGCGATAACTAAAAAATATATAATCGGACGCACATATTTTATAGTCGTACGCACATATTTATCATAAACACTACTCATATTTTCTCTCCTTAAGATATTGCTCTACCATATTATATATTTCGTTTTTATCTTCATCTGTCAAATCATATTCTCTAAGCAATCTCACAATTACTTCAATTCCGTCATATCTTCCATTTAATGCTTCCGTTGTGGTATTAAAAATATCAGCTAGTTTTTGGATTGTTTCGTACTTAGGATTCCTTCCCCCATTTTCCCACCTGGCATATTGAGCTTGTGATACCCCTAATCTTTCTGCAACTTGAGCTTGAGTTAACCCATTTTTAAGCCTTTCTTTTTTCAAATTATCTTTTAACATATTTAAATTTTCCTTTACTTTTTCATTGGATTATAACCAAAAGGATAGTATTACATTTATAATCAAATGGTAATACTTTTCGTATACTTAATAGTATAATTGCAAGCTAATAAAGCTCTACTAAGCTATTTTGAAGCTTTATTATAAAATCACATTAATTATACCAAAATGGTTATATAAAGTCTATGATAATCAATGTTTAGCTTATAATAAAGTTTTCGTTAATTACTGTCAAAGCTAGGAGACAAAGGCAAAGGAGATCGCCGGAGGCAAATCTCTCGAAGGCTGCAGCTCTACTAGCTTTGACAGTAATCTGACGATTCTAACAGCCAGCAAAAAGATACACCAAGAGCTAAAGCCAGAATAATGAGTCTCGAGCAAAATTTTGTCCTGACTAAAGGCAACTAACAAATTTAATAATAAAGGAGGTGTATATTGTGCAATATAAAATTCAAACTTTACGCAAGTATCAGAGTGAAGTAGATTTATCAAATCTAGACAAATCAATTTATATCAATATAAACCGTTTAACAGTATTACTTGATACTGATAAGCAGAGTCTAAGAAAAATATATAGAGAATTAAGACATTCGCTTAATACTGTTATTCAAGCAATAAAAAATACTGAAAAAACTCACGGTATTATCTTTCATCTCTAACCTCAACCCCAATAATTCTAATATACTAAAACTAGCTATCTAGTAACTTTTTAAAGTTATAAAACTACATAGTGCATCATAATAAAAACGGAAATGTATTAAAAAAACATGATATTTACCTCTAAGCTAAATTAACTATATCAAAGGCATAATACAAAATCTATATCATTTATTTTATTTTTCCCAACCAAAAAACCCACCCCCAGGGGCAGGTTTCATCTGTATCATTCAGCTAGATTAAGCTTTACCTTCTGAACCGAATACGTCGATACGTTCTTCAACTGATGCTTGGATAGCTTTTACACCGTCAGCCAAGAATTTACGTGGGTCGAAGAGTTTTTTCTTGTCGTATTCTGCTTCGTTTGCTTCGTAGTCACGAGCAAATTTACGAGTTGCGTTAGCGAATGCGATTTGGCATTCAGTGTTAACGTTAACTTTCGCAACACCAAGTTTGATAGCTGCTTGGATTTGCTCATCAGGAATACCTGATCCACCGTGCAATACGATTGGGAATCCAGGAAGAGCTTCTGTCAATTTTTGCAAGTGGTCAAGGTCAAGACCTTCCCAGTTAGCTGGGTAAGGACCGTGGATGTTACCGATACCAGCTGCCAAGAAGTCGATACCAGTTTCAACCATTGCTTTAGCGTCTTCGATTGGAGCCAATTCACCTTTACCGATGATTCCGTCTTCTTCACCACCGATAGTACCAACTTCAGCTTCTACTGAGATACCTTTAGCGTGTGCTTTTTCAACAACTTCTTTAGCCAATTTAAGGTTTTCTTCAACTGGAAGGTGTGAACCGTCAAACATGATTGAAGTGTAACCAACTTCGATACACTCAAGTGCATCTTCATAGTGACCGTGGTCAAGGTGGATAGCTACTGGTACAGTGATACCCATTGATTCAACAAGGTTAGCGATCAAGTTGCGAGCAACTTTGTAACCACCCATGTATTTAGCAGCACCCATTGAAGTTTGGATCAAAACTGGAGCTTTTTTAGCTTCTGCTGCACGCAAGATAGCTTGAGTCCACTCAAGGTTGTTTGTGTTAAATCCACCAACTGCATAACCGTTGTCACGAGCTGCTTGGACAAATTTTTCTGCTGAAACGATTGCCATTTTATCAGGCCTCCTGTATATTTTTATGGGTCATCCCATTTACATTGTTCATTTTATCACTTTTTGACAAAAAAATCTAGTTTTTCCCGCAGTTTCGATTGAATTTCTTCTAGCTTCATCTATGTAAACCCTTTCTCTCCCTAGTCTTGGACAACTTTTGGAAAAGCTATGAAGAAGGTTAAACGATTATCCTCCATCTCGAAACGATAAGCTAATTTTTCATGTTCTAATAAACTCTTGACAACAAAGAGTCCCATCCCAGACCCCTTAGCCTTGCGACTAGCATTATCAGAAAAAGATTGGGCTAGTTTTTCTTGTTCTTCTGGACTACAGCTATTTTCTATAAAAAGTTCACCTTCTCTTTCTCCAATGCGAACCAAGCCACCTGGAACAGAGTGCTTGATAGCATTGCTGATGAGGTTAGACAGAATCAATTTCATCACCGATGGATTTAGATAGGCCTGCTGATGGGTCAAACTATTGTCTATCTGGAGCTCTCTATCCTTGGCTAGTAAAGCATAATCCTTAACCAGACTTTGTGTCATCTGGTGTAGGTCAATTTGTTCCCTATCATCTCGCAACTCCTGCACAGACGAGAGAGAAAGTATTTGGAGAACGTGGTGATTGAGCTCATCCACAATTCCTAAGGCTACTCCCAGATAGCGGTCTCTATCCTTATAGCGACCGACATTTTCTTTCATGTTTTCGATCAGGATTTTCAAACTAGTCAGCGGTGTTTTCAATTCATGAGAAGCCCCTCGTAGGAATTCGACCTTCATCTTCTCCAGCTGGAGAATGGCTTCATTCTTGTCATGCAAGTCCGCAATGACAGTCAAAAGATGCTGGTAGAGGCTATTGATTTGTTCCTTGAGATCACCTATCTCATCCTTAGAATCCACGCGCAATCGCACTTGGGCATCCAAATCCATCATCCGTCGGGTCACTCGCTTAATTTCCAAAATCGGAGCAACAATGGTCCGAGCATAGATATAGGCCACCAAGAGGGAAATCAGAAAGGATGCCAACAAGGTATAGGGAAGAAACTGGAGACTGATTTGCTCTGCTTCCTTTTGCAAATCCATGGACGCTAAAAACTGGAGAGTCATGGTACCACCGTCTTGCGTTGTCACCTCCCGTTCCTCAATAAAAAGCGAGGTAGTCTGGCGGTCTGTGTCCAGAGGAAGACTGTCCTTGACTTCTAACTTGTCCTCGGTCATCTCGCCCTTGACAGCCCCCTTGATATCACTAGTCTGGGAATATAGGTCTAACACTTGCTCAATACTCTGCCTATCCTTACCTTCTAGGGACTGGGCAATGGCTGTCGCTTTCTGGCCAATGCTTTCCTGCCGATGACTCAGATAAGTCGAAGGAAAAAGAAAATAAATGGCTAAATGAAGGCAGATAACCAGAACACTAAATATCGAGAAGGTGTAGATAAATATCTTTGTAAATAAACCTGTTCGTTTCATTTTCGCTCCAATTTATAACCAACATTGCGCACAGTGAGGATGCAGTCCAAGTCTAGCTTTTTCCGCAATTCCTTGATATAAACATCAATGACACGGTCAAAGGGAACCTCATCTGTCGCTTTCCAGACGGCATCGATTATCTGAGATCGGGTCAAGGCCCGTCCTTCATTTTTTACCAGATAGTCCAGAATTTCCAACTCTTTGGCATTGATGGCTACTTCCTCTCCTGCTAGACTGGCACTGTAGCTCTCAAAGTCCACTTGGGTATCCTTATAGGAGAAGATTCGTCCCGTATCGTAGTATCTCTTGAAAATCGCATCCACCCTCACTTTTAAGAGGGAGAGAGAAAAAGGTTTTTCCAGATAGCCATCTGCCAGAGAAGCAAAAGCACTCATCTTGTATTCCTCATCCTGAAAAGCGGTCAACATCAAGACAGGGACCTGGCTGGTTTTACGAATCTCAGCTAGGACTTCTAGGCCATTGAGCTTGGGCATCTGGATATCTAGTAAAACCAAGGCTACTTCATAGCTGGAAAATTTTTCTAAGGCTTCCTCCCCGTCTGCCGCCTCAATGATTTCATAACCGCAATCCGTCAAATAGTCACTGACCCCCTCACGGATCATCTCTTCATCTTCTACAATTAAAATTTTCATAAAAAAACGTTTCACATTCCTTTAAATTTCTTGTAAATCATCTCAAGTTCATCCTGAAAGAAAGAGGCCTTATCAAGATAAAATAGATAAAAATGCTACCTATATTATACCCCATTTAGGGGAGAATAGGTAGCAAGTTTGTTATTCGCTATCCAGCAGAAGCTCTTTTGGTTGTTTTCTAAGGAGATTGCTTGAAGCAAGCGCCATAACGAGAACCACTAGAACCAAGGCAAGGACAAAGACGATGATAAAGTCTGATGTCTGAATGGAAATGTCTAGGCTCGACAAGGTCTTGCTAAAGCCATCTACTTCTGCACCACCACCAAGGTTAGAGGCTTGAGCAGCCTTGCTGGCTTGCTTAGCAACACCTGAAGTGACGTTGGCAAGAACAGTATTTCCGATTGCACGCGCTGTGTAAGTAGCTAAGAAGTAAGCAGAAACAAGAGCAGGGATGGCAATCAAGATGGATTCGGTGATAAATTGACCCAAGATACTTGCCTGCTTGAGACCGATAGATAGGAGAATGCCCACTTCCTTACGACGGGCGTTGATCCAAAGACTAAGCAAGAGTGCAAGGAGAAGGACTGAGAAGCTCAAGCTACCCCAGAAGAGGAGGTTGGCCATCTTGTACATACCAGAAATGGATTGCTCTAGAGCTGGGTAGTTAGAGGAACTCTTAACGAGTGTGTAGCTCTTCCAGTTGATACCACTGATGCCATTCAACTCTTTCATAACATCATCCAAGTTCTTGTCTGCTGTTACAAAGAAGGTTGCGTCCCCATAAATAGCTGTGTCTTCTGTGTATCCATAAAGTTTGGCAGCCGTATGGATATCTGTGATAGCTGTGTTTTCATAGAGTTCTTGCGAGTAGGTTACTGCCGACTTATTGTGACCATCAAAGAGTCCCTTGATTGTCACTTCGACTGTTTCCTTGGCACCTTTTTCATTGTCTGCATCGTAGATATTAGAGTCTAGTTTGACCTTGTCCCCTACTTTCCAGCCGTATTTGGCTGCCAAGTCCTTGTGCAGGAGAATCTTGTCCTTGTCGTCGTTGTTTAAGTGCTCTCCTTCAACCAATTTATAAGAGCCCGAGACAAACTTGTCTTCTTTAGAGGAGTCATTGACACCTGTAATCATTAAGCTACTTCCAAAATGTTTAGCACGGTCAGGAGTCAGATTTTTCTTGGTTTCTGGCGTTTCGATGAGTTCATAGCCAGTCAAATCTCCGATAGCGTTGATGCGTTTTACATAAGACTCAATGGCCTTGTTTTCGGTGATTTTTTTGATATCTTCACCCTTGATATTCCCAGCACCACGTGGCGTTCCTTGATTGACGCGACGATTGATTTGCATGGAGAAGCTGTTGGTGATATTTTTAAAGGTCTCCTGAGAAGCCTTGGCAGTAGCTCCCTTGATTGACAAGCCAACCAAACTCAAGCTCGCCATGAGGAGAATAATCAGGAAGATGACAATCGATTTGAAAAACTTCCTTGTAACATAGGCAAATGCGTTGTATAACATAGGTTCCCTTTCTAGATTTTGTTCTATTTTATAGTTCTAACAGAAAAAGCTCATATTATTTCGTAGTATTGCGAGTTTCAGTCAGTTTCTTGTCCTTCAACTCAAGTGTAATATCTGACGCTTGTGCCACTTCTTTGCTGTGAGTTACGACGATGACACATTTACCTGTTTTCTGGGCAAGTGATTTGAGCAGTTCGACAATATCTCCAGCAGTTTTAGGGTCCAGATTTCCCGTTGGCTCATCCGCTAGAATAACTGGAGCTTCTGATACCAAACTACGAGCAATAGCAACACGTTGTTGTTGACCACCTGATAACTGGAGAACATTCCGCTTGATCTGACTTTCATCCAAACCAAGCTCAAGCAGTGTATCCTTGCTTGCCTTTTTGTTGACCAAGCGGATATTTTCCAGTGGAGAAAGATAATCTATCAAGTTATAATTTTGAAAGACCAGGGAAATATGGTGCATACGATGGTAGGAATAGCCCTTCTTACGAATATCCTCTCCTTGGAAAAGGATAGAACCTTCAACAGGACTATCTAGACCAGCCAGTAGGGACAAGAGAGTGGATTTTCCTGCTCCTGACTCCCCAATAATACTGTAAAATTTCCCGGGTTCAAAATTATAATTGATCTGATATAGGACTGCTTCAGCAGTGTTCTTATAACGGTAGGTAACATCTTGTAATTGTAATAAAGTCATGATTTCTCCTTCTTAACTAATAGATGATAAAATTTCTTTCGGTGATTTTCTAAATAAGAATAGGAAACAAAGAGCTACAGATAAGCAACTAAGCAGAACTAGAAAAACATAGGATTCTGCAAAAGATAAGATGCTGGTTGATAAACTGCTTGTTTTGGCTAGTGTATCTTGTAAGCTTGCCTGATCTCCACTTGCTAGTAGGGTTTGGAGCAGATAGGATGTAATGGCATTTCCAGCGATAAAGGATGGAAGCAAGGCACCGAGAGATACCAAAACTACCTCTAAACAGAATTGTAGGAAAATCGAGCTCTTGCCTTTTCCAAGTGCAAGTAAAATTCCCACTTCGTAGACCCTTTCTCTCAACCAGAGAGATAAGACCAAAATTAAGGCTCCAGCTCCAGCTATCAACATCCCATAAAGGAAGATTGTCAGAAAGGTTTGGAAAGTAGCCACTGAGTCTTTGATTTGTTCAAAGGCCTTGTTTTCCTTCTCAACTTGGTAGCCTTGATTTTCCAAGGCCAAGTTTTCTACCTGCTTCATGAGTCCGTCCATTTCCTTAGGATTTTCTACATAGAAGCGTGCTGCACTGACTTGAGCTTCACTATTTCCTAAAAGAGTTTGACTACTTTCATAGTCTGTAAAGACTTGGTTTTCACTGAAGTCAGAAGACAAACCTGTAAATTTCTCTTGTTTTTTACCAGAGAAGATTCCGACGATTTCAAACTCTACTGTTTGTCCTTTGCCAGATTCTGACTGTCCAGCATCCAAGCGAAGCTTGTTATGAAGCGAAAGACCGTTCTTCTTGGCCAACTCTTCGTGGATCAAGATTTTCTTGGAATCCCCTTTTTGAAGGTGTCGCCCTTCTTTTAGATTGAAAGCCGAGCTGGTAAAGGTAACATCCTTAGATGAATCTTCAAGAGCCGTTAAGCTAACCAAATTCTTATCCGCAGCGGACAAATCATCACGTTCCACGCTCTGCTCGCCACTCACTGCTTCCTTGTCTTTTAGTTTTGCGACCGTCTCGAGTTCAGGAGAAACATTTTCTAGCCCCTTAATCTTGCTTACAGATGCTAGGTCTGACAACTTGAAGGTCTGACCATTTTCTATCTTCTTAATAGAAAAAGATGTGTTGAGTGATTTATAAAGATTGGTTTCAACTGTTTTGTTGGACTTCATCAGAGTCAAACAGGCCGAAATTCCAGCCAATAGGACCAATAAAATCAGAAATAAAATAAAACTTCTCAGTCGTTTTCTGCTGACATAAGCCCAAGCTCTTTGGATTGGATTCATTCGTCACCTCCATATTTGTAAGACTATTATAAAATCCAAATATGAAATGTTTATGAAATACAAAAAAAGAGCAAAAATTTTTTGCTCTACTTAAATTAGATAAAAAAAGAGCTAGCCTAAGCTAACTCTTATCCTATGCGGAGAGAGGGACTTGAACCCTCACGACCTAAAGCGGTCACAGGATCCTTAGTCCTGCGCGTCTGCCAATTCCGCCATCCCCGCGTCGATTACTTTACTAGTATATCAACTTTTAGGATGCTTGTCAACACTTTTTTTCAATTTTTTTCATTTCATCAACCAAATTACTCAGAAAGTTCATTTAGATTTTCATCTACTAACTTAGCTCCGAGTGTATTTTTGAAATGACCTAGGGCAAATTGATGATTTTCAGGCCAGATGGAAGCAACAGCTGGTTTAACAATCTCGATGTCATATCCTAGATTATAGGCATCTATGGCTGTATGCAGGACACAGATATCCGTCAAGACTCCGGTTAAAATAACTGTAGAAATTCGACGCTCTCTCAAACGGATATCCAGGTCAGTCCCTGAAAAAGCTGAGTAATGGCGTTTATCCATCCAAAAGACACGACTGTCTGAACCATGCTCTTGATAAAAGGTCCCCAAATCTCCGTATAAATTGCGTCCACTAGTCCCAATCAAATTGTGAGGAGGAAATAGCTTGCTTTCTGGATGGAAACAATCGTTTTCTTCATGAGCATCAATGGTAAAGAAGATGTAATCTCCACGTTCAAAAGCTAATCGAGTTACCTTGCTGATGGCATCCGAAATCGCCTGAGCTGGAGCGCCTGCTGTCAATTTTCCACTATCAGCAACAAAATCTTCTGTATAGTCAATCGAAATTAAAGCCTTTGCCATTAGTAATCTCTTTTCTTCACTTCTTCAAAAATATCTGAAATCAAGACCTTAAGATAGGTTCCCTTCATTCCAAGTGAGCGACTTTCAATAATCCCTGCAGACTCAAGTTTACGAAGGGCATTGACAATCACAGAGCGAGTGATTCCGATACGATCTGCAATCACTGACGCAGTCAACTGCCCTTCATTTCCATTTAATTCCCCTAAAATTGCTGAAACAGCACGGAGTTCGGAGTAAGAAAGAGTGTTGACTGCCATGGTAACAGCAGTACGGCGGCGGATATTTTTCTCATCTTCTTCACGCTGGAAATTAAGGAGTTGAATCCCAACAACGGTACTCGCAATCTCAACAAGAATCAAGTCCTCGTCTTCGAATTTTTTATCATTGCGCCAAATAATCAAAGAACCAAGTCGAATCCCTGATACATGAATCGGTGCAATAGTCGTCAAACCATCTGGAAAGTCGGCACGACTTTCCACAGGGAAAATACTTAAATCATGATCAACTGTCAGATTGGCTTCTGTATCGTAAATCATGTTCGCACCTTGAATGTAGTCATCCGGGAAAATTTTAGTTTGGAAGAATTGCTCTACACGATCTGTATTGGTTTTGTAACGCATAAAATAGCCAAGGAGACGTCCCTTGCTATTAACGATACATGCGTTACAGTCAATAATATCTGCCAATTGACGGGTAATCGCATTGTAGGGAAGTTCTTCCTGCAACTGCTCATCTGAGCGCTTCAGGATAGAAGTAATTTTTCTAGTTTTTTCTAATAAATGTGCCATTTTTCACCTCGAATTTAATCGCTATCATTATAACATAAACAGCTTGAATTTTCAATTATTATCTGAAAATTGCTTATTTAATTGCAATTTGAAAAAACAAGAATATTTTTAATTAAATTGCTTCTTTTCTATTGACAAGCTCCCTACTTTTTTGTATTATAATATTACAAGAAGATAATATATCTATTTTATTTATCTTTCTTTTCCATTCGGTCTCCTTATATAAAAAAGCGATTCATTTTGAACCGCTTTTTCTTATTTATCGCCCTTGTTACGAATCACAAAGCCTGTTTGCTTTTCGCTTGAAGTATTGCGTGGTTTTTTATTGTCTTTATTACGGTAACGTCTGTCTTTATCAAAACGATCATTGCCACGACTTCCTTTTTTGAAATCATCACGACGACCATTGCCACGGCGATCACGGTCTCGACGGTCGTCCCCACGACGGCCTCCACGACCTCCCTTAGCTTTACCACCGAAGCCATTACCTGATGGTTTAAATGGCAGTGGTTTTTCACGCGCAATCTCCACTTCTGGAAGACTATCTGGATCTTGAACTGTCAGACTCAAAATATACATTGCCAATTCTTCTGGAGTAAATTCGGCAGCTAGCTTACGAGCATCCTTACCAAATTTCTCAAAGTTGGCACGGATAGTCTCATCTGCAAAATCACGTTCAATTTTCTTGAGAGCTACGTGTTTTTTTGCTTGGAAGGCTTCTTCTGCACTTGCAGGTTTGAGTCCTTTCATGCGTTTCTTAGTCAAGTTCTCAATGATTTGGAGGTAGCCCATTTCATTTGGTGATACGAAAGTAATAGACTGACCTGACTTACCAGCACGACCTGTACGACCGATACGGTGAACATAACTTTCAGGATCTTGTGGAATATCGTAGTTATAGACATGGGTCACACCTGAAATATCCAACCCACGCGCTGCAACGTCTGTCGCAACCAAAACATCAAGATTGCCATTTTTAAAGTCACGAAGGACACGAAGACGTTTGTTTTGGTCCAAATCACCATGAATTCCTTCTGCACGGAAGCCTCGGATTTTCAGACCACGAGTCAATTCATCTACACGACGTTTGGTACGACCAAATACGATAGCAAGTTCTGGCTGTTCCACATCCATGAGACGAGTCATGGTATCAAATTTTTCTTGTTCTTTAACACGGATATAGTATTGATCAACCAATTCTGTTGTCAATTCCTTAGCCGCAATCTTGACATGCTCAGGTTCTTTCATAAACTGAACACCGATACGTTTGATGGCATCTGGCATAGTTGCTGAGAAAAGTAAGGTTTGACGGCTTTCAGGGACACGGGAGATGATCGCTTCAATGTCTTCAAGGAAGCCCATGTTAAGCATTTCATCCGCTTCGTCAAGGATAAGAGTTTCAATATCTTGTAATTTCAAGGCCTTGCGTTTAATCAAGTCCAAGAGACGACCTGGAGTTCCCACCACGATATGGGCACCAGATTTAAGAGCCTTAATTTGTTTTTCAATGCTTGATCCGCCATATACTGAACGGACTTTGACTCCCTTGCTACGGCCAAAGCGGAAGAGTTCTTCTTGACTTTGGACAGCGAGTTCACGAGTTGGAGCGATGACCAAAGCTTGGATGGTCGCTTCTTCTGTACGGATTTTTTCAAGGGTAGGCAAGCCAAAGGCTGCAGTTTTTCCTGTACCAGTCTGAGCTTGACCGATAACGTCCTTGCCTTCAAGGGCCAAGGGAATGGTTTGTTCTTGGATTGGACTGGCTTCTACAAAACCAGCTTTTTCAATCTCTGCTAGCAAATCGGCAGACAAGTTTAATTCATTAAATTTCACGTTATTCTTCTTTCTAAAGGTGGTGCGAAGCCACCCTATAGGGCTTAGTTTATACTTTTCTTTTTATGACGTATTTTCATATACTGGATACAAAATCGTGTTGCTTCTTTTCCACAAAAGAAAAGTACTGTTTTCTTTGCAACCTATCTAGTATAACACAAGAGAGAAGCAAAAGATAGCCCAATCCATCGATAAACTCATGTAAACGATTTTTCTGATAAAATAAGGCTGAAATTTCCACTATTTCATAAACTTTTTTAAAGCGTAGCAGAATTGTGCAAAAGTTTTTTTCTTGTGCTAGAATGAAATTCGAATAGGAGGAACTCTAAATGTTAACTTATGATTTAATCGTTATCGGATTTGGTAAAGCTGGTAAAACACTAGCAGGTAAATTGGCTTCAGCTGGTAAAAAAGTTGCCCTCGTTGAACGTAGCAAAGCTATGTACGGTGGAACTTGTATCAACATCGGTTGTATCCCAACTAAAACTTTGCTGGTTGCTGCTGAGAAAGACTTGTCTTTTGAAGAAGTCATTGCTACCAAAAACACTATCACTGGTCGCCTCAACGGTAAAAACTATGCGACTGTTGCTGGTACAGGCGTCGATATTTTTGATGCGGAAGCTCACTTCCTTTCAAATAAAGTCATCGAAATCCAAGCTGGTGATGAGAAGAAAGAACTGACTGCTGAAACAATCGTCATCAACACTGGTGCTGTTTCAAACGTCTTGCCAATCCCTGGACTTGCTACAAGCAAAAACGTCTTTGACTCAACAGGTATCCAAAACTTGGACAAATTACCTGAAAACCTTGGAGTCCTTGGCGGTGGAAATATCGGTCTTGAATTTGCCGGCCTTTACAACAAACTTGGAAGCAAGGTTACAGTCCTAGATGCCTTGGATACATTCCTACCTCGTGCAGAACCTTCCATCGCAGCTCTTGCTAAACAATACATGGAAGAAGACGGTATTGAATTGCTTCAAAATATCCGTACTACTGAAATCAAAAACGACGGTGACCAAGTGCTTGTCGTGACTGAAAACGAAACTTACCGTTTCGATGCCCTTCTCTACGCAACTGGACGCAAACCAAATGTAGAACCACTTCAACTTGAAAATACAGATATTGAACTAACTGAACGTGGCGCTATTAAAGTGGACAAACATTGTCAAACAAACGTTCCTGGTGTCTTTGCAGTTGGAGATGTCAACGGTGGCCTTCAATTTACTTACATTTCACTTGATGACTTCCGTGTTGTTTACAGCTACCTTGCTGGAGATGGCAGCTACACACTTGAAGACCGTCTCAATGTACCAAATACTATGTTCATCACACCTGCACTTTCACAAGTCGGTTTGACTGAAAGCCAAGCAGCTGATTTGAAACTTCCATACGCCGTTAAGGAAATCCCTGTTGCAGCAATGCCTCGTGGTCACGTAAATGGAGACCTTCGTGGAGCTTTCAAAGCTGTAGTTAATACTGAAACAAAAGAAATTCTTGGAGCAAGCATCTTCTCAGAAGGTTCTCAAGAAATTATCAACATCATCACTGTTGCTATGGACAACAAGATTCCTTACACTTACTTCACAAAACAAATCTTCACTCACCCAACCTTGGCTGAGAACTTGAATGACTTGTTTGCTATTTAAGTTGAGATTTAATCGTATCGAACAGCCCTCTTCGGGCTGTTTTTATTTCTGCGAAATCTCAAATCTGTCTTTTCCTTCTTTTATGATATAATAGAAACATGAAATTAAAAACTACTTTGGGCCTTCTTGCTGGGCGTTCTTCCCACTTCGTTTTGAGCCATCTTGGCCGTGGAAGTACGCTTCCAGGAAAACTTGCCCTTCAATTTGATAAAGATATTTTACAAAACCTAGCTAAGAACTATGAGATTGTCGTGGTCACTGGAACCAACGGAAAAACCTTGACAACTGCCCTCACTGTCGGCATTTTAAAAGAGGTTTATGGTCAGGTTCTTACCAACCCAAGCGGTGCCAACATGATTACAGGAATTGCGACAACCTTCTTAACAGCCAAATCTTCTAAAACTGGGAAAAATATTGCCGTTCTAGAAATCGATGAAGCCAGTCTATCTCGTATCTGTGACTATATCCAGCCAAGCCTTTTTGTCATCACGAATATCTTCCGTGACCAGATGGACCGCTATGGTGAGATTTACACAACTTACAAGATGATTTTAGATGCTATTCGTAAGGTGCCTACTGCCACTGTTCTCCTTAATGGAGACAGTCCACTTTTCTACAAGCCAGCTATTCCAAATCCTGTAGAGTATTTTGGTTTTGACTTGGAGAAAGGTTCAGCCCAGCTGGCTCACTATAATACCGAAGGGATTCTCTGTCCTGACTGCCAAGGCATCCTCAAATATGAGCATAATACCTATGCAAACTTGGGTGCCTATATCTGTGAAGACTGCGGATGTAAACGTCCTGATCTTGACTATCGCTTGACAGAATTGGTTGAGTTAACCAACAATCGCTCTCGCTTTGTCATTGACGGCCAAGAATACGGTATCCAAATCGGGGGACTCTACAATATCTACAACGCCCTAGCTGCGGTTGCCATCGCCCGTTTCCTTGGTGCAGATTCCCAACTAATCAAGCAGGGATTTGATAAGAGCCGTGCTGTTTTTGGACGTCAAGAAACCTTCCATATCGGGGACAAGGAATGTACCCTCGTCTTGATTAAAAATCCAGTCGGTGCAACCCAAGCTATCGAAATGATCAAACTAGCACCTTATCCATTTAGCCTATCTGTCCTCCTTAACGCTAACTATGCAGATGGAATTGATACAAGCTGGATCTGGGATGCTGATTTTGAACAAATCACTGAGATGGACATTCCTGAAATCAACGCTGGTGGTGTCCGTCATTCTGAAATTGCACGTCGTCTCCGAGTAACAGGCTATCCAGCTGATAAAATTACTGAAACAAGTAGGCTGGAACAAGTTCTTAAAACCATTGAGAACCAAGACTGCAAACATGCCTATATCCTAGCTACCTATACTGCTATGCTTGAATTCCGCGAACTGCTGGCTAGTCGTCAGATTGTTAGAAAGGAGATGAACTAATGGTTTATACTTCACTTTCCTCAAAAGCTGGCAATTACCCTTATCAGCTCAACATTGCTCACCTCTACGGAAATCTCATGAATACCTACGGGGACAATGGAAACATCCTCATGCTCAAGTATGTGGCTGAAAAACTGGGAGCCCATGTGACGGTTGACATCGTTTCACTTCATGATGATTTTGATGAAAATCACTACGACATCGCCTTTTTCGGTGGCGGTCAAGACTTTGAACAAAGTATTATTGCAGACGACCTACCTGCTAAAAAAGAGAGCATTGACAACTACATCCAAAACAACGGTGTAGTTCTGGCTATCTGCGGTGGTTTCCAACTATTGGGGCAATATTATGTTGAAGCTTCAGGGAGACGTATCGAAGGTCTAGGTGTCATGGGCCACTACACCCTCAACCAGACCAATAACCGTTTTATCGGTGACATCAAGATTCACAATGAAGATTTCGATGAAACCTACTATGGTTTTGAAAATCATCAGGGCCGTACCTTCCTCTCAGATGACCAAAAACCGCTGGGACAGGTTGTCTATGGTAATGGAAATAACGAAGAAAAAGTCGGCGAAGGGGTTCATTATAAGAATGTCTTTGGTTCCTACTTCCACGGGCCTATCCTCTCTCGTAATGCCAATCTAGCTTATCGCCTAGTCACTACTGCCCTCAAGAAGAAATATGGTCAGGACATCCAACTCCCTGCCTATGAGGACATTCTCAGCCAAGAAATCGCTGAGGAATACAGCGACGTCAAAAGCAAAGCTGACTTTTCTTAAACAAAGTGAAACTATATCAAAGAACTCCGTTATCTTGTCGGAGTTCTTTTTGTCTGTTCTTTTACCCTTCTCCCTTGCATTTTCTCTCATTTTTTGCCAAAATAGAGGGGTAGAAAGAAGGTAGCATATGTCTAAATTACAACAAATCGTAACATATCTTGAATCAGAAAAACTAGACGTCGCTGTCGTATCTGACCCCGTCACAATCAATTATCTCACTGGCTTTTACAGTGATCCCCATGAACGCCAAATGTTCCTTTTTGTCCTAGCAGATCAGGAACCTCTCCTCTTTGTCCCAGCCCTTGAAGTGGAGCGTGCAAGTAGTACTGTTTCCTTCCCAGTTGTGGGCTATGTGGATTCTGAAAATCCATGGCAAAAAATAAAACATGCTCTTCCACAACTTGACTTCAAACGTGTCGCTGTTGAGTTTGACAATCTCATCTTGACAAAATATCATGGTTTAAAAACCGTTTTTGAAACTGCTGAGTTTGAAAACCTCACACCTCGTATCCAACGCATGCGCCTCATCAAATCAGCTGACGAAGTGCAAAAAATGATGGTTGCAGGTCTCTATGCGGACAAGGCTGTTAAAGTGGGGTTTGACAATATTTCTCTTGATAAGACGGAGACAGATATCATCGCTCAAATCGACTTTGCCATGAAACGTGAAGGCTATGAAATGAGTTTTGATACCATGGTCTTGACTGGTGATAATGCTGCAAATCCACACGGTATTCCAGCAGCTAATAAGGTTGAAAATGATTCTCTTCTCCTCTTTGACCTAGGGGTTCTCGTCAACGGCTATGCTTCAGATATGACTCGTACAGTCGCTGTTGGTAAACCAGACCATTTCAAGAAAGATATTTATAACTTGACTCTTGAAGCCCAACAAGCTGCTCTTGACTTTATCAAACCAGGTGTGACTGCCCATGAAGTGGACCGCGCTGCCCGTGAGGTCATTGAAAAAGCTGGTTACGGCGAGTACTTCAACCACCGTCTCGGTCATGGTATCGGTATGGATGTTCACGAATTCCCATCTATCATGGAAGGAAACGACATGATCATCGAAGAAGGCATGTGCTTCTCTGTTGAACCGGGTATCTATATCCCTGGTAAAGTCGGTGTTCGTATTGAAGACTGCGGTGTTGTTACCAAGGATGGCTTTGACCTCTTTACAAGCACCAGCAAAGACTTGCTTTATTTTGATTAATATTCATCTAATACTCAATGAAAATCAAAGAGCAAACTAGGAAACTAGCCACAGGTTGCTCAAAACACTGTTTTGAGGTTGTAGATAAGACTGATGAAGTCAGTAACCATATCTACGGTAAGGCGACGTTGACGCGGTTTGAAGAGATTTTAGAAGAGTATAAAATCTTCCCACAATAAAACGCATAGTATCAAGGTTCAACACCTGATATTATGCGTTTTTCTTATTTGAAAGACTTTTGACTCAGCCTCTTTACTTAATCTTCTTGATACTTTTACTAAGCACAAACCCTACAACCATTCCCACGATATTTTGCATGAAATTTGGTAAAATTTCTGGTAGAGCTGCAGCCCAGCCATTCATCAATGTAGAACCCAAGGCGTAACCCCCTACCATGGCAATCGTTGCTAAGATAAGGCCTAACCACTGAGTTTTTCCTTTAAATCCTGCGAAAAATCCCTGCAAGCCATGGTTGACCAAGCTAAAGAACATCCACTGAGGATATCCTGATAAGAGGTCAATCAAAAAACCTGCTAGTCCTCCTACTACAGCCCCTTCACGACTACCAAAGTAGAAGGCCGTAAAGAAGACACCTGCATCTAAAAGAGTTAGAATGCCTGTCGGTGTTGGAATTTTTAAGAAATAACCTAGAACCACAGAGAGGGCGGTTAATAGGGATACAAGGGCGATTTTAGTTGTTTTGGTTTGCTTCATATTGTCTTACTCCATACTGATCTGCTTGTGCAATGGCACGGTAAACGAAAGCCTTAGAGCTTTCTACTGCTGGTAAAAGTTCATCACCTTTAAGCAAGTGACTGGCAATGCTAGAAGCAAAGGTACAACCTGCACCAGCATTTTGCCCTTGGATGACAGGATTTTCTAAGACTGTAAAGGTTTGTCCATCATAAAAGACATCTACAGCCTTGTCCTGACTAAGGCGATTGCCTCCCTTGATAATGACTGCTGGTGCTCCTAAGTCATGCAATTTCTGTGCTGCAGCCCTCATGTCTTCCAAGGTTTTAATTTCCTGACCAGCCAATAATTCTGCTTCAGGAAGATTAGGCGTAATCACACTAACATAAGGGAAAAAACGAATCAACTCTTGGCAGAGTTCACTAACTGCTACGTCGTGCGTTTCCTTGCAGACCAGGACAGGATCCAGAACCACAGGCACTCCTGGGCGTTGCTTGATAAAGTCCAAGGCCTTCTCAGCCACACTGACAGTTGGTAAAAGACCAATCTTAATCCCCCCAAACTCCACATCACGCAAGCTATCTAATTCATGTTGAAAAATGGTATCGTCAGTTGGAAAGACTTCAAAGCCCTTTTCCGTCAAGGCTGTCAAACAGGTCACTGCTACAAAGCCATGCAAGCCGTTCAAGGTATAGGTAGCCAAATCCGCGGACAAACCACCACCACTAAAAATATCGTTTCCAGAAAGTGCTAAAATACGATTATTCTTCATAACGAATCTCCTTTAAATATAAACCATTTGGTGCTGCAGTGGGACCTGCAAGCTGCCTGTCCTTTTTCTCCAAGATGAGGTCAATCTGCTCTACTGGCATGCGGTTATTGCCGATTTTGAGCAGTGTCCCCACCATATTGCGAATCTGCTTATACAAGAAACCATTTCCTGAAAAGGTAAAAGTCAAAAACTGGCCTGTCTCATCAACCCTAAGACTAGCTTCTGTAATAGTACGAACCTTGTCCTCTACACTAGTCCCAGAGGCTGTAAAACCGGTAAAATCATGTGTTCCCTCTAGCTTTTTGATTGCAATCTGCATGCGTTCCACATCGAGTGGATAGGGAAAGTGAGTGGCATAGTGACGGCGCATAGGATTCTTGGGACGGCCCCTATCCACGATAAACTCATAGGTCTTACTGTGCTTGGCATAACGGCAATGAAAATCATCCGCCACAAGCTCAATCGAAATCACATCAATATCTTCAGGGGACTGAGTGTCTAGAGCAAAACGGAGCTTCTCCTCATCCATTTGATAAGGCAGGTCAAAATGAATAACCTGTCCCAAGGCATGAACCCCACTATCTGTCCTACCAGCACCGTGAACAGTAATGGCTTGCCCCTTATTTAACCTGGTCAAGGTTTTTTCTATTTCTTCCTGAACGCTACGCGCATGGGGCTGGCGTTGAAAGCCCGCAAAGGCGTAACCATCATAGGAAATAGTTGCTTTATATCTCGTCATAACTTCTATTTTATCAAGAAAATAATCTGAAAACAAGGTTCAAAAACAAATATTGTCTGGGTGCAAAATTCACAAAAAGAAAAACTTAGGAAACCAATCCTAAGCTCTCTTTTGAAGTAAGTACATGACAAAGATAGAGGTTACAATCAACCACCCTCCTAAGATACTAAAGACCAACATACCATTGTGACTTAGTAAGCCAATCGCACCTAGAACGAATGGAGTCGTAAAAGCTCCGAAACTACAGCCTAATACAGCAAATGAAGTTGCTTGATTGAGGAGTTTAGCTGGAATTCGTTCAGAGACCAGTTGAAAGACCGTCGTCAAGGCTACACTGTAGGCAAAACCAGCCAGAATACTCCCTGCCACTACCACCCACAAGGATGGAGACAAGGCAATCACAATTTGCCCTAAGCCGAAGGTAATACCAGACCAGAGGAGCAATTTTTCCTTAAAGATAGAAATCAAGAAAGAAAAACTCACCCCAGCCACAATCCCAATCAACTGCATGATACTAAGAACAAAACTAGATAACTGGGCATCTCCAAGTCCTCTTTCCACCATCAAACTTGGAATACGGATGGTAATAGCTGTATTGGTACAAACTACAACTGCCGCTTCAATAGCTAGGGTAAAAATCAAGCCTTTCATTTCTCGAGTTAAGCGACTTACTTCCTTCGCTTTTTTCTTGACTTCTTTCTTTTCCTTTCCATAAGGGACAAAGAGCAGATAAAGGGTCAGTACCAAAAATCCAGCACTATAGGCTAGGAAGGTAGCTGTCCAACCGAAGGCCAACAATTGGCCGACTGCCAAGGTAATGAGAGAAGCCCCAACGACCTCTGCAGAACCGCGTAGCCCTAACATCTGAATTCGCGTTTTTCCTTGATAGCGTTCACTGATAATGGAAATGGCCTTGGCATTAATCATCCCAACACCCAAACCAAAAAGAATCCGTGTTCCAAAAACAAAGGGGTAGGCTTGATACCAGAAAGGTGCGATTCCACTAAGAGATAATATTAGCAAGCCCAAACTAATCTGTAATCGCTCAGGAAATATTTTTTCTAAGAAACCATTTAGTAATAACATAATCATGATTCCAAAGGAAGGCAAGCTCGCCAAGAGCTCAATTTGTTCCTTAGGATAACCTTGATAATAGTCAAACATGGCTGGCAGAGCACTCGAGATGGAAAAGGATGTAATCAAAACGAGGGAGAGAGCCAAAATACTGGCCCGTTCTAAAAATTGTTTCATGAAATCTCTTTCTATATTTCTCTTAATCTTCTACTTTTTTGATAGTTATCAAACAGGCAAGAAAAGAAAAAGCCTCTTGGGTGTATAGACTCCTTCTTAAACTCGAAAATGAATCTCTTGTGTCTTATACTCAATGAAAATCAAAAAGCAAACTAGGAAGCTAGCCGCAGGTTGCTCAAAGCAGTGTTTTGAGGTTGCAGATGGAAACTGACGTGGTTTGAAGAGATTTTCGAAGAGTATTAGGATGACTTTCTCTTGATTTGCTTAATAAAGTAGAAGATAAATCCTGCCACCATATAGGCAACAAAGATAATCAGACACCACTTGAACACGACATCCCACCCCTTGTTCACATTCAAAAAGAAGTAAGGGAAGGGACTGACCTTAGAATTAGGAATTTCTAGTTTCAGTACCAAGCCATTAAAAAGAGCAAAAATCATATAAAGCAAGGGTAAAATCGTCCACACAACTGGATCCCAAATCTTGTATTGACCCTGTTTGTCAAAAAAGAGGGTATCTGCTAAAAACCAGAGGGGAACGATATAGTGGCAAAGGAAATTTTCCAGAGTATAGAAATTAGTCGCAATGGGCGCTAAAAGGAAATGGTAAATCACACAGGTAATCATGATACTCATGGTGACCCCACCTTTTAAGCGCAGGAGACTTGGCCTTTGCCAGTTTTCACCTAAACGGCTCATAACCTTTAGTAGATAGAGCGTAAAAATCGCTACTAAGAGGTTGGACAGAACCGTGTAATAGAGAAGCATCCCAAATCCACCATGCTTGGCGATTTCAAGATAAACTCCCGTAAAAGCCGCTAGAAACAAGAAGATACGGCTATAAAATGTAAGTTTGTAGTTTTTTGACATGCTTAAATTTTCTTCACAAACTCTGATTTGAGTTTCATGGCACCGAAGCCATCAATCTTACAGTCGATATTGTGGTCGCCTTCTACGATGCGGATATTTTTCACGCGCGTCCCTTGTTTCAAATCTTTTGGCGCACCTTTTACTTTCAAGTCCTTGATGAGGGTTACTGTATCACCGTCAGCCAATTTATTCCCGTTGGCATCGATAGCAACAAGGCCCTCTTCTACATCTGCAACTTCAGCAGGATTCCACTCATGAGCACACTCTGGGCAAACCAGTAGGGCACCGTCTTCGTAGACATACTCTGAATTACATTTTGGGCAATTTGGTAGGTTGTTCATGGTTTCTCCTTATCATCATTCACTATTCTTTGAAAATCAAAATTTCTCGAACAGCAACTATTATACCTTAAAATCAGCATTTTGACAAATGAGTCGCCGGAGAAGCAAAGAAAAAATCATGTAACTTTGTCTGCTACATGATTTTTAAAAGATAGTTTATCATGAGTAGTGATACAGAAACTCATGATAGAAAGGGATGCATTTATCTTACAAACCAGGTGCTTGTCCAAGTTCTGCCGCAAGCATCCAAACCGTTTTCTCAAGTTCAGCTTTAGCACCAACAAAGATATCGTTTGTCACATCATCACCTTCTTCATCAGTAACATCCAAAGCTTTTTGGAACAGAGTGATGAGATAACGATAAACATCTAGGACACGTTCCAAGCTTTCTTCAACACTACGGAATTCTCCTTCTTCTTCTTCGATTTCACTATGTTGAAGGAATTCTGTCAAAGTAGAGAATGGGCTTCCCCCAAGTGTAATCAAGCGTTCGCTGATTTCGTCAAGATAGCCATCAAGGCTGTCCATGTATTCATCCATTTTTGGATGCCATACAAGGAAACCACGACCACGCATGTACCAGTGCACTTGGTGCAAGGCAACGTGGGCTACGTATAAATCAGCAACAGCTTGGTTCAAGACTTCCTTTGTTTTTGCCAATGCTACTGGCGCTGCTTTTGTCAATGATGTTACGTCTTTTACTGCTTCTTTTTTCAATTCTACCATTTTATTTTACCTCATTCATTATTATTTGTAACCACTTCTTAGTGTTTACTCCCTTAGTATACTACTAATGAAAACCAATAGCAAGCCAAATGACTCACATGAGAAAAGTTGCAATAGACTGATAATTTAAGAAAAGTTTAGTTAGTTCTGATTAGCTCACTTTATCAGATTTACTTGAAAATTGGCTATGGTAAAGATCATAATAAAAGCCTTTTGCTTAGAGTGAGCTTTCGCAATTTCTCTGCTCAATAATCTGTCCATCCTTAAGAACAAGAATCTTATTTACTTCTTGAATGTTCTAGAGACAGTGTGCGATGATAAAGATGGTTCTTCCTTTCATCAAGCGTTTCATAGCTTTTTGAATTAAAAGCTCCAAACGGGTATCAACAGAGGAAGTCGCTTCATCAAAAATGAGAATTTTAAAATTGGTTAGAGAGCACGCGCGACGGTCAACAGTTGTTTTTGCCCGAGGGAAATATTGCTGGAGTATTGGTCCATATCCATGTTATAACCACCAGGAAGAGTTCGAATAAAATGGTCTACATTTGCTGCTTTGGCAGCTTCTATTATTTCCTCGTCACTGGCGTCAAGATTTCCAAAACGTAGGTTTTCTTTGATCGTACCTTCATAAAGCCAAGCATCCTGTAAGACAATCCCAAACTGACGGCGGTACTCTTGGCGTGACAATTTGCGAATATTCTACCCGTCAACCAAGATAGAACCTGCTCTAACATCGTAAAAACGTATGAGTAGATTGATCAAGTTTGTCTTACTAGCTCCTGTAGGAAAAACTTCCTATTTCACAAGAACTCTCTAAATAAAAATAAGACAGGCAGTCAAAGTCACCTAGTACTTTTGACTGTCTGTCTGGAATAACTTAGATTATTTTACAAAGTCAAGCAATGCCAAGAAGCTTTCTGCTTCAAGTGACGCACCACCTACAAGGGCACCGTCAACGTCTGGGCAAGCCATGTATGAAGCAACGTTTTCAGGTTTAACAGAACCACCGTATTGAACACGAACTTTGTCTGCAACTTCTTGACCGAAGTCAGCAGCTACAACGTCACGAACAACTTTACACATTTTTTGTGCGTCGTCTTGTGAAGCTGATTTACCAGTACCGATAGCCCAGATTGGCTCGTAAGCGATAACTGAGGCAGCAACTTGTTCAGCAGTCAATCCAGCCAATGCAGCAGATACTTGAGCACCTACAAACTCAGCAGCTTTACCAGCTTCGTAAGTTTCAAGTGACTCACCACAACAGATGATTGGAAGCATACCATTTGCAAAGATTGCTTTTGCTTTTTTGTTGATATCTTCGTCAGTTTCATGGAAGTAGTCACGGCGTTCTGAGTGACCGATAACAACGTAATCAGTACCGATTTCTTTCAAAACTTGTGGGCTAGTTTCACCAGTAAAAGCACCTGCATTTTCAAAGTAGCAGTTTTGAGCAGCAACTTTAAGGTTTGAACCTTTTGCAGCAGCAAGAACAGCTGTCAAATCAAGAGCTGGAGCAGCGATACCTGCTTCAACAAGATCTGATGAAGGAAGTTTTGACGCAACTGCTTCAACGAATGCTTTAGCTTCTTCTGGATTTTTGTTCATTTTCCAGTTACCAGCGATAAATGGTTTACGTGACATTTCACATACCTCTTTTTTCAATTTATTTTCTATTTATTTTATCACAATTATACACAGCTTGCAAATCTTACTCGGATTTCAAGCCTGCTTCCAACGATTAATCTTTCCAAAGATCCATGGCATTTCTGAAATCTGCAGATACCTGTGTCAACTGAGGATTGCTTGCTTCTCTCTCTGCTCGCTTAGCCTCGATTTGAGCCACACTTTTGATGCCTTCATGGCGCCAGTTTCTTAAAATCGCCTGAATGTACTTCCAGTTTGATTTCCCATTCAAAACAGCTTCACGAAGAGCTTCCTTAATCAAATCAGCACTGGTTCCATCTTCCTTAAGGGTCTTGGTCAAATCCTCAATCTCAAAAGGCGTCAACAAGCGCCCCAACTCCTGCTGGAAAGTTTCCACCAAATTCTTGAGCTGATTTTGAGGTGGCAACTGGTCTGAACTTGAATGAGCGGCTCCAAGCAGGTCATCCAAACGTTCCAATGCCAAACTAGCATCAAAAAGCAATTCAATTTCACCATTCAATTCGATGGTTCGATACTGAAGCAGTCCCCTCTCTGTCAGATTGGAAATAGCCTGATTGACATCCGAAATTTCCTTGCCAATCCTTTCAGCAATCTGGCTTGGGGACATTTCATCCAAACCTGTCGTATTTTGCAAATAGAAAAATTGCCAGACCAGAAAATCGTCGCTAGAAGGAAAGAGTTCCTTAAAATGCAAGAGCAGGGCACTCGGTAAAACCAAGTTCCCTGATTTAAAAGCGTCTAAATATGTCATAATTCCTCTTATAAATACCCAAATGCAGATGCATCATCTTCTATTTTTCTCCAGTCAAAAGGGGTTTCCTGATAGACGGCATAGTTCACCCAGTTACTGAAAAAGAGGGCTGCTGATGAAGACCAACAAAGACAAGGGGTCTGATTAACATCATCATCCTTAAAGTAATTTTCTGGAATATGTGGGTCTAAACCTGCGTCACGATCCCTAAAATACTCTTTTGCCAAGGTATCACGATCATATTCCAAATGCCCAAAACTATAAATTTCTCGCAAATCACGACTGGCCAAAATCGAAACCCCAACCTGAGGACCCTCTGATAAAATCTCGAGATTGGTTTTGTTTAAGACCTCTTCTTTAGAAATCTCCGTGTGCCGAGAATGAGGGGATACATAGCTATCGTCAAAGCCTCTAAAAAGAAGATGACCTTCCTTTAAGGTGTCCTGAGGATAGATACCTGATAACTTACTGTCCATCTGGTATTTTTCCACTCCATAACGCAGATAAAGCCCAGCCTGAGCACCCCAACAGATATGAAGGGTCGAATAGACATGGGTCTTGGACCACTCTATTACCTGACTGAATTCCTCCCAATAGTCCACTTCCTCAAATGGTAAATGCTCAACTGGAGCACCCGTGATAATCATCCCATCAAAATACTCGTCCTTAACCTCTGGAAAAGTTTTATAGAAGGTCTCCATGTGCTCTGAACGAGTTGTCTTAGAACGATGGCTTTCCATATAAAGAAAATCAATATCCAGTTGCAAGGGCGTATTCGCCAAATGGCGTAACAATTGGGTTTCTGTGACCATTTTCTGTGGCATGAGATTTAAAATTAAAATCTTCAAAGGACGGATATCTTGGTGGGCAGCACGTTGATCATCCATGACAAAGATGTTCTCTGTCCGTAGAATCTCAACAGCTGGTAATTTTTTATCAATTCGAATCGGCATAACCCTCTCCTAACTGTACTCTTTCAGGAATAATTGCATATGTTTGAAGCCAAATCTCAAACACCTAGTCCTTTTATTATACTGCAAGAAGATATAGTTTTCAATTATACTTTTTCTCTAACTAGCTATAGTCTATTTTTATATCCTAATGTAGAGAAAACAGCCCTAGGGACTGTTTTTGATTAATAATGCATAAGAACCTTGTAATCGTAGTCACCGATTTTTTCACGGCCATTCAATTCATCCAATTCAACAAGGAAGGCACAACCTGCTACAACACCACCAAGTTTTTCAATCATTTCGATAGTTGCCTTAACAGTTCCACCTGTTGCCAAGAGATCATCTACGATAAGAACACGTTGACCTGGCTTGATGGCATCCGCGTGCATAGTCAAGGTATCAACACCGTACTCTTTTTCATAGTCAGCAGAAATAACTTCGCGTGGCAATTTACCTGGTTTGCGAACAGGTGCGAATCCAATTCCCAACTCAAAGGCAACTGGACAGCCCACGATAAAACCACGAGCCTCAGGTCCCACGATCATATCAATTTTCTTGTCAGTAGCATATTGAACGATTTCACGAACAGCATAGCTATAAGCATTTCCATCAGCCATCAAAGGACTGATATCACGGAAGGTAATCCCTTCCTTTGGATAATTTTCAATTGTTGCAATGTAATCTTTTAAATTCATCTTTTTCTTTCTTTCAAAGTTTTTTACTCTCTATTATAGCATATTTTTTAAGAAAGAAAAAAGGAAAAGTTAACTTCAATAATTATCTAACGATTTGACGATTTATAACTAGCCATAGCAATAAAGCCCAAGTTCTTTTTATGCTTATCAAACATTTTATACATCGTTAAAAACTGCTTTCTATTCTCCTTTTTACAAGCATTTATACAAATTCTCAAAGTTCCTAGCCAACCTTCGTCATAAATCATACCTGATAATTTCATTAATGTCATTTCACCAGTCAATACTTTCACATCACGATAACCTGATTCTATCATCACCTGTTCCCAACCATCTTGAGTTAAAGGACCTACATTTACATGAATTGCTTGTGACAATTCATGTCTGATAGACTCTTTAGCTTCCTTAAGAAGCACATCATGTGTCAAAAGAAGACCTTCAGGTTTTAAAACCCTTAGATACTCCATTACACATTTTTTCTTAGCTTGATCGGCTTGCATAGTCAGCATAGCTTCATTTATAACAATATCAAAACTAGCATCTTCATAAGGAAGTTTCATTGCATTTGCTCGTTCAAAACTGATCAAATGACCAACACCTGCCGTTTCAGCAGATTTTTTAGCCACTTCTAAGGCTTGTCCATCCATATCAACAGCAGTTATCTTACAACCAAAACGCTGTGCCAACTCAATTGCTGTAGTTCCCCTATTACACGCAACCTCTAATATTCTCTTTTCTTTTGAAAATCCTCCTTCTGCAATTAACCAATCTGTGGCACGTTTTCCACCTGGACGTAAGCGTTTTTTCCCCAGTTTTGCTAAAAACTTATGACCTGCTTCTGACATTTGAACACCTCTGTTTTTTCTTCATTATAACATAAAATGATATTGTCTGACAATTCTAATCTAGTTTTTGATAAACTAGAATCAAAAGCATACAAGCTGCCATGACTATAGCATGAATCTATTAATCACCTCTCTAGTTCGAATTCAATTGCTCACGTAGTTTACGCATATAGCTTACGACTACATATTTGTACTTTAGAGTTTCTGGCCTCCTTATCCGCTATATACGCTTTACTATCACGTGCCTATTCATAGAGCCAAGATTTCTCTATCTCTTTCTCTGCCGATTCTTATTTCCAACGTCAGACTTAAACAGTCTATCCTAATTCCGTTCGATCAGCTACTCACAATAGTTAGACTTGGGAATCACTTTTGGGTTTACTAGTATATGATCCCCGCAGAGGATTTACACCTCAGATGAACGAAATGTCCGTCGCACCTAAAAAAACGAGTACTTTCGTACTCGTTCTCTGATATAAACTACTGATTAAAGTGAGTTTACGTCAACTTTGATACCAACACCTTGAGTAGTTGTGATAGTCAAGTTTGTTACGTAAGTTCCTTTAGCTGTAGCTGGTTTTGCTTTTTGGATTGTTTCGTTGAAAGCTTTGAAGTTTTCAACCAATTTTTCAGCTTCAAATGATACTTTACCGATGATTGCTTGAACGTTACCTGCACGGTCAGCACGGTAAGTGATTTTACCACCTTTAGACTCTTCAACTGCTTTAGCAACATCCATTGTTACAGTACCAGTTTTAGGGTTTGGCATCAAGTTACGTGGTCCAAGGACACGTCCAAGACGTCCAACAAGAGCCATCATGTCAGGTGTAGCAATAACTACGTCGAAGTCCAACCAACCGTCGTTGATTTTAGCAACAAGGTCATCTTCACCAACAAAGTCTGCACCAGCAGCCTTTGCTTCTTCAGCTTTTGCACCACGTGCGAAAACAAGAACGCGTGAAGTTTTACCAGTACCGTTTGGCAATACCATTGCTCCACGGATTTGTTGGTCAGCTTTTTTAACGTCGATGTTCAAGTTGTAAGCAACTTCTACAGTTGCGTCAAATTTTGCAAAGTTAGTTTCTTTTGCAAGTGCTACAGCTTCTTCTACACTGTATGCTTTTGTGCTGTCGATTTTCTCAAGAGCAGCACGAAGTTGTTTGCTTTTTTTAGCCATTTTCTATTCTCCTTGTAAGTGGTTCAATCGATTTTCATCTCCCACGTCACTTCTCGAAATGATGAAGTCTTGCGGGTTTTCAGTCTATTATTTTTCTTTTCCTACGTCGTTAAGTTCCCTTGCTGTACTCATGTACAAGCATCAGTCACTTGCCTAGTATGAAAAGCAACTAATAGACTGCTGTGAGATTTTCTACCGTGTTATTGATTAGTCAACAACAGTGAATCCCATAGAACGAGCAGTACCTTCGATCATACGCATTGCAGACTCAATGTTTGCTGCGTTCAAATCTGGCATCTTAGTTTCTGCAATTTCTTGTACTTGTGCACGAGTAACTGTAGCAACTTTAGTTTTGTTAGGTGTACCTGATCCTTTTTCAACACCTGCAGCTTTTTTCAAAAGAACAGCAGCTGGTGGTGTTTTAGTGATGAAAGTAAATGATTTATCTTCGTAAACTGAGATAACAACTGGAATGATCATACCAGCTTGGTCAGCTGTACGAGCGTTGAACTCTTTTGTGAATCCCATGATGTTGATACCAGCTTGACCAAGAGCAGGTCCAACCGGTGGAGCTGGTGTAGCTTTACCAGCAGGGATTTGCAATTTTACAAGTTTTTCGACTTTTTTAGCCATTTTTAAATCCTCCTTTGTGGTTTTGGCGGTAATTAAAGATTTTTACCTCCCACAAGTATGCTTTACACATACTCA
Source organism: Streptococcus vulneris (assembly GCF_019218685.1). Classification (NCBI taxonomy): domain Bacteria; kingdom Bacillati; phylum Bacillota; class Bacilli; order Lactobacillales; family Streptococcaceae; genus Streptococcus; species Streptococcus vulneris. Next base: position 46,001 of record NZ_JAHUZC010000011.1, read on the forward strand.
TCTATTATACACTATTTATCTAGAATTGCAAGAGAAAAGTTTATTTTTTAATCGACGTAATCTCCACCTTCAAAGCCGAAATACTCTTCCAAACTGAGGCCACTAGCTGCAATCTCTTTAGCCTCTTTTCCGACATAACGAAGGTGCCATTCCTCAGCCATATAGCCTGTTTCCTTTTCCTTACCTTTAAGATAACGGACAACAAAACCATAATCAGCCGCATGGTCCAAGAGCCATTGGGCCGCTTTTTCTTCTGTCACCAAATCACCATTTGTCCCAATCACATCAAAGGCCAAGCCTGTCTGGTGCTCGCTATAGCCAGGGCGGGCAGAGTAACGGTCTGCTGCAGCCTTTCCATCTTTATTGACATAATCTTGATAGAGGTTAGTCTGAGTCTCGTAACTTCTAAAACCACTGTATTGATCACTAATTGGGAAGCCTGCCTCTTGCATCGCTTTGATGAGTTTGACCAACTCAGCCTTAGCTGTTGGATTTTCACCTGGATTGTAGTTTTTCGATAATGGATAGTGTTTATTTGCTACGATAATTTCATCGTATTTCCCTTGGATACTGTAGTAGTCACCCTTATTAACCACTTCTGCTTTTTTCTGGGTAGCTTCTTGAGACTTATTTCCGACTGTTCCATCAACTTTGGCTGTTTGTTCTGTCTTAGCTGCTCCATCTTCATTTTTTGCTTTTTCTTGTGAACAAGCTGCTAGACCCAAGGCTAGCAAGGCTGTCAAGATAAGGTATCTTTTCTTCATTTCTACTCCTTTATTTCTAATAGGTTGTCTACTTCTGGCGATAAACAATTGACTAATTTTTTAATCTCATCCGGTTTTGCTTGGCAGGTTTCTGCTGTCATTTCTTCAAAGGGAACCCACCAGACTGGCCCACGCCCCTTTAGACCGTGACCATTCATGTCACCTCTTCGTCTAGGAAAAAGATGCCAATGAAGATGGGCATCACCATTTCCTAGCAGTTCGATATTCATTTTCTCGGCATCAAAGACCTTAGCAACTGCCTCTTGGACTAAACTCATCTCCTCTAGAAAACGGATTCTAGTTTCCTTCTCTAAATGATGCAATTCCGTGACATGTTCCTTGGCTAGAAAGAGACTATAGCCTACAAAATACTGGTGGTCTCCAATCACAAGATAGCCTGTTTCCAACTCTTTGACAAAATAGGGATTTTCTCCCTTCTTGATGAGCTCAATTCTCTGGCAAATAAGGCACATATCAATCTACCAAATCGCTCTTAAGATAGGCATCAACCATACGTTCCGTTGCAACCACCGAGTCAATATGGGTACGCTCATATGAGTGGCTAGACTCGATACCAGCACCGAGAAGGGCATGTTTGACCTCTGCACCTGCGGACATGGCCGCTGAAGCGTCAGAACCATAAAATGGATAGATATCCAGCTTAAATTGAATATCTTGTTCTTTCGCCAAGGCGACCAAATGTTGACGGAAGTCATAGTGATAAGGCCCTGAAGCATCCTTGACACAAATAGACACTGTATATTCATCTGTTTGCTGGTCATCTCCCATGGCTCCCATATCCACAGCCAGATATTCGACTACCTGAGCAGGAATATTAGAATTAGCACCATGTCCCACTTCTTCAAAGACTGAAAAAGCAAAATGGGTTGTTACTGGCAATTCAATCTTCTCTTCCTTATAAATACGAAGGAGGTTAAGCAAAATCGCTGCGCTGACCTTATCGTCCAAATGACGAGACTTGATAAAACCTGTCTCTGTCACGACGGTTCGTGGGTCAAAGCTGATAAAATCACCGACTTCAATTCCCAAGGCACGAGTTTCTTTTTCACTCCTTACTTTTGCGTCCAAACGCACTTCCATATTGTCTTGCGTGCGTTCTGCAGTTCCTGCATCCTTATAGACATGGCAAGAAGTCTGGTGGATGAGAATGGTTCCTGATACCTTTTGACCTGTACTAGCTACGTGAACGGTACAGTTTTCTCCTTCAATCATGTTCCAAGGAAAACCACCGATACGATCCATTTTGAGACGACCATCTGCTTTAACAGCACGGACAATAGCACCCAGCGTATCTACATGGGCAGTCACATAGCGGTGTTCTTCATCATTTTGACCTTTAATGGTTACATTGACACCACCCTTAGCTGTGCGAACCGGCTGGTAACCAAAACCTTCTAGAGTCTTGACTAAATAGTCCGAAATCTCACGAGTGAAACCAGTTGGCGATGCGATGGCTGTCAGTTCTTTGATATATTCTACTGTTTGATTCATTTCTTCACCTCTTTTGCTACCTATTATAACACATTTATCATCGGATAAAAAAGAAAATCACTCCTGTAGACTTGACTACAAAAGTGATTTTAATGATTATTCCATTTCAAAAACATCGCTTTCTTGCTTGTTTGGTAGAACCAATGAGAGCAAGATTCCGACAATAGCTGGCACCAACCATGGGAGAGATGCCTTGGCAAAAGGAAGAGCGTTGACAAGGCTTGCAAGAAACTCAACCTTAAACGAGCTTCCTAATACGCTTGCAATGGCAATAGCTGTAACCACAGCAATTGTCAATTGCATACCAGGTTTTGAAAGAGCCACAAATTTGTTGACAATGACAATCATAACGATGGCAATGGTGATTGGGTACAAGATAACCAGTACTGGAATGGAGTACTTGATAATCGCATCAAGACCCAAATTAGCAATGGCAAATCCAATCAAGGTAAAGGCTGTCGCATAAACCTTGTAGCTGATTTGTGGGAAGCGTTCATTAAAGAACTCAGCTGTTGACACAATCAAACCAACTGTTGTTGTGAAGCAGGTTACGGTAACCATAGCTGCAAGGAAGAGTTGGGCTGTTGAGCCAAAGATTTCTTGAGTGGCTTGTGACAAGATGTAAACACCTGGTGTTCCACCCTTCATAGCTTCAGCTGGTACCGGGAAATGATTTCCAAGGAAACCTAAACCGATATAAAGAGCGCTGAAGGCAAGGGCAACAACGATACCAACAACCCAAATAGTTGAAATGTATTCTTTCTTACTTGAAAATCCAAGTTGTTTCAAGGTTTGAACTGCGATTACACTAAAAGCAACAGAGGCAAGGGCATCCAAGGTATTATAACCTTCTAGGAAACCTGTCCCAAAGGCAGAAGCTTGATAAGCAGCTGAAGCAGCTTGAGGACTTGTTCCACCGTATTTGAAAGCTCCTAAAACAACCAAGATAACGATCAAAATCGCAAAGACTGGTGTTAAAATACGGCCGATACGGTCCAAGATTTTTGATGGATTAAGCGAGATTAAATACGCCGCTGCAAAGTAAAGCACGGTAAAGACAATCAAGCCAAGCCCTTTATTTGCATCCGACAAAAGGGGGCTAATCCCTACTTCGTAAGCCGTTGTAGCAGTACGTGGAATAGCAAAGAATGGACCGATTGACAAGTAAAGAACTGAGAGGTAAAGAGTCGCAAACCAAGGCGCTATCTTTGTTGAAATCTCGTAGATGTATCCTTTAGGATTTAGCGTTCCAATAATAAGGGTCAAGACGGCGATACCGACGCCTGAAAAGACAAAACCTGCGATGGCAGGAAGAAAATGTTCTCCAGATAGAGCACCCAGAGAAGGCGGAAAAATCAAGTTTCCCGCACCAAAAAATATTCCAAACAGGAGTAAACCTGTTAGGGCACCTTTTTTAGCCATGTAAATCTCCTTCATATTTATAAAATACTGACCTAGTATATCATGAATAGGAGTATGAAAAAAGCTTCACGAAGTAAATATTGAATGTTTTCAAGATTCTTAAAAATGAGAATTATCTAAAAATAACATTCTCCTACCTAGTTCACACCAAGTAGGAGAAAATTGTAATGTTTAAAATTCTTCAAAAGCTATCATGCCACCTTGGACATTGATAACCTCATAACCTTGTTCAGCTAGAAATTGACAAGCACGCGCCGATCTCATTCCAGATTTACAAATAATATAATGCAAGCGATCTTTGTCCAACTGATCATAGGTATCAGCCAATTGACTAAGTGGCAGGTTATGTGCGCCTTCTAAATGAAGAGCGTCAAACTCATCCACTTCTCTCACGTCCACTAGAGAAAGTTGGTCGTTTTGGTAAAGCTGGTAAAATGCGTCAAAGGAAATTTCTTTCATTCTTTTTCTCCTAATACTCTTCGAAAATCTCTTCAAACCACGTCAGCGTCGCCTTACCGTACTCAAGTACAGCCTGCGGCTAGCTTCCTAGTTTGTTCTTTGATTTTCATTGACTATAAAATTGCTTTAATTCTTTTTTTCAAATCTGGCACCACTTCTGACTCAAACCAAGGATTTTTGGCCATCCAGATTTGATTTCGCGGTGAGGGGTGAACTAGTGGAAAATAGGTTGGCAAGTAGTTCTGGTAATGTTTTACCCGTTCTGTCACCTTGCCACTAATTTTTTCCTGTAAATAGTAGGCTTGAGCATATTGCCCAATCAAGAGGGTCAATTGAATATCTGGCAATTCTTGCAAGAGCTGAGGATGCCATTTTTCAGCAAAACCTGCTCGCGGTGGCAAATCACCTGAATTGCCATGCCCTGGAAAGTAGAAATCCATGGGTAAAACCGCAAAATAACCTGAATTGTAAAAGGTATCTTCATCCACACCTAACCAGTCCCGCAAGCGGTCACCACTTTTGTCCTTCCAGTAAAGGCCTGCTTCTTGGGTTTTAAGTCCCGGTGCCTGACCGACGATATTGATGCGAGCAGTCTTTGGCGCTGCAAAGAGAGGCTCGATGCCACGCTTTGTATAGGTAGCATTCTGCGGATCTGCCATAATAGCCTGCTTGATTCTTTCAATTTGAGACATCTACTTTCCCTCCAAAAAGAAGTCTAAGCATACAATCTCAGACTTCTATCGTTTTATTTGATCAATTCGTAAATAGCTTCGGCATAGATTGCTGCAGCTCGGAAGAGATCGTCCAAGGCGATAAATTCATTGGCTTGGTGCATGGTATCAATTGAGTCTGGGAACATAGCACCGTAGGCAACACCGCGTTCTAGCAAACGACCAAAGGTCCCACCACCAATGACTTGCTCATGACCTTGTAGGCCTGTTTGTTTTTCATAGACATTCAACAAGGTTTGAACAAGTGGATCTTCCATTGGCACATAGTGAGGCGTGTGACCGTGTTCAGAAAGGCTAACAGAAGCAACTGGCAAGTTTTCAAGGATTGACTTGATTTGCTCAGGACTTGTTCCTTTCGGATAACGAATGTTAAGGGCAATGGTATTATCAACACTTGTTTCGTCAAAGCGGAAGACACCGGCATTCATAGAAAGGGCGCCCATCTTTTCGTCCACATGGGCAATCTTGAGACTTTCACCCTCATGGTCGTTCAAAAGAATCTTACCAGCAATATCAAGGTAGTCTTTTGCTGGTCCAGTAAAGTCAAACTGGCTGAGGAAGAGGGCTAGGTAAGTCGCACCATTGACACCTGAAGCAGGCATGGCACCATGGGCTGATTTCCCAATGATAGTCACCTTGTATTGACCAGCTTCTTCGTGAATTTCTCCTCTGAGTTTGTGTTCTGCAACAAAGGCATCTAATTTAACTTGCAAGTCAGTCAAGTCACCTGAAACGACTGCTGTTGCTGATTCAGGTACCATATTTTCACGCAAACCACCTGTAAAGCTATGAAGACGAGCAGCACCTGCATTTTCACCTGCAAAGTGGAGATATTCTGTAATGTTTCCTTTTTCACCGTTGATGATAGGGAATTCAGCATCTGGTGAGAAACCGAAGTCTGGTTTTGCAAGTCCTACGTGCTCGAAGTAGTAGTCCATGTCTGCCCAGCCTGATTCTTCATCAGTTCCGACAATGAAGCGAACTTTCTTAGAAGTTGGAAGGCCTAGTTCTTTGATGATTTTCAAGCCATAGTAACAAGCTGTTGTAGGTCCCTTGTCATCAGAAGCACCACGCGCATAAAGACGACCATCTTTGATAGTTGGTGTGTAAGGGTCTGTGTCCCAACCGCTACCAGCAGGCACTACGTCCATATGGGCAAAGATTCCGAGGACTTCTTCTCCATCACCAAACTCGAAATGCCCTGCGTAGTTATCAACATTCTTAGTTGGGTAGCCATCACGGTCTGCGATTTCAAGGAATTTCTCCAAGGCTTTTACTGGCCCAGGACCAAATGGATGTTCAGCATCCGCCTTGCTGTCATCACGTTCTGAGTTAATTTCCAAAAGGCTAAACAAGTCAGCCAAGAGGTCTTCTTTGCGTTTTTCTACTTCTGCTGTAAAATCAATTGCTGTCATAATATCTTCCTTCTATCTTTTCTCGATGATTTCATCTACTGGCAAGCGGTAACTTGGTTCTAATTTTTCGTCCGTATAGCCTACCGTAATCAAAAGTTCTGGGCGGAAACGGTCTTCGATGTCCAAAACTTCGTTGATTTTTGATTTGTCAAAACCAAGAATCAGATTTGACCCGATTCCTTGGTCTGTAAGAGCGAGAACCAAGTTCATAGCAACCAAACCTGCATTGAGGGCTAGATAGTCACTGACCTGCTGTTCATTGTAACGGGCAAATTCAGCAGGCAAATTCTTCATAAAGTACTGAAGTTGTTCTTCTGAGAAATTCTTTGCACCACCGACACGGGCAATCTTGCGAGCGCGTTTCGCTAAGTCCGTATCTGTAAAGAGGGCAATAGTTACAGGCGCTGATGATACCTGCTCAAAGTTGGAACCGTAAGCCAACTTTGCCAATTCAGCATTTTTCTCACGAACCACCACAAATTTCCAAGGCTGGCTGTTGTGGGCGCTTGGAGCCAAGGTTGCAATTTCGATAGCCGTACGCACATCTTTTGGATCAACTGGCTTATCAGTGAACTGCTTAGTCGCATGACGTTTTTTATTTAATTCAAGAAATTTCATAATCGATTTCCTTTTCTAATTCTACTGCTTCCATTCTACCATAATTTGAAAGAGCTTGCAGAGATTTTTCATAGAAACAAACTGCAGCAAAAATAAGAAACAAAATGAAGCCCATCATTTAAATCAGGGACTCCCCTCATCCAGTTCCAACTATTTTTCAGCGGCTTAAAGAAACTAGTCTATCTTATATTCTGACTTTATAGCCTCCAAGAAATCTTTCACATCCTCTACATACCCATGCTTTTCTATTAAGCTTGCTAAGAGTTCCAGATTGTGCCCCTGATAGTTGTCTTCTCGTCGTAGCTCTTCATACATTTCGATAAAAGGAAGCCCCTTGGATTTGGCCAATTCTAACTCCGCTTCATAGTCATAAGCAACTTTACGAAATAGGATATTTACCAATTCCCCATCTTCAACTTCTATCACGGTATACTGGGCACGATGATTTTTTAACGCCTCCCAATCAAAATAAGGCATACCAATCGAACCTGGATTGATGATTTGTTGACCCTGACTTCCATAACGAAGCAATTGCTTGTGAACATGACCATAGACTGCCACGTCCGTTTCCTCATCTAGCAGTTGGTCAAATTTTTCTGTATCATTCCCAACCAACAAGTCACCCCCATAATTTTTGTCAGGTAAATTATGTGAGAGAGAAAAACGCAATCCCTCAACTTCTTTCTTTTCCAGCAAAGGCAAGCTTCGTAGCCAGACAATCGTTGCAGGATCCATTCGCTCCATCAAAAACTGGGTCATTCGCATTGATTGGATTTCTTGTGGATGTTCCAAACCATATTCACCATCCAAGGCCTCAAGGACACAATCATCCCAATTGCCTCGAACACTGGCTGTGATAGGAAGGTCCTTTAACAGAGCGACCAAGTCATTTGCACCGGGACCGGGAAGAAAAATATCTCCCATAAGCCAATATTCACTGACTCCTTGAGTTTTAGCATCTGCAATCACTGCTTCTAAGGCTGTCGTATTGCCATGAATATCTGATAAAATTGCAATTTTATGATTCATTGTGTTCTCCTTCTGTTTGGTAATCTACTTGTTCTTCCGCAACTTGAGCTAATTCCTCTTCCTCCTGCGGATTCAACTTCCTCTGCACAGCCTCTGCAACCGCTCTAGGTACTCCAACTTCGACAATCTCATCCACACTGGCTTCCTTGATTTTAGTGAGAGACTTGAAATGCTTCATGAGATTCTGCTTGCGTTTAGGTCCCAGCCCTTCAATTCCATCCAGTTGTGATGAAAAGGAATTTTTGGAGCGCAGTTGGCGGTGGAAAGTAATGGCAAATCGGTGGACCTCATCTTGAATGCGTTGGAGGAGGAAAAACTCCTGAGAATTGCGAGACAACTCCACCACCTCAAGCGGATCTCCAAAGAGCAATTCATGGGTTTGGTGCTTATCATTCTTTTGCAGACCTGCAATGGGGATATCCAAGCCCAGCTCCTCTTGAATGACTTGCTTGGCAATATTGACTTGACCTTGTCCCCCATCAATGACAATCAAATCTGGAGGAGTTAAACCGTCACGCTGTACTCGACCATAGCGCCTGCGAATGACTTCTCTCATACTGGCATAGTCGTCTGGTCCAACAACGGTTTTTATCTTGTACTTACGGTAATCCTTCTTACTTGGTTTGCCGTTGACAAAGACCACCATGGCTGAAACAGGACTGGTTCCCATGATGTTGGAGTTATCGAAAGATTCGATACGGACTGGGGTCGGAATTTGGAGCAAGCGTCCTAGATTTTCAATTGCACCCTGAGTCTTTTCGACAGATTTTTCTAGTAGATTGAACTTCTGCTCCAGACTAACACGAGCATTTTTTATGGCTAGATTGACCAGCTGTTTTTTCTCTCCACGCTGGGGTTTGAGAATCTTGGTATTCACCAAGGCCTTAACGGCTTCTTCGTCAATATCCTGTGGAATCAGCACCTCATTGGGAACTAGGTGAGATTTTTCTTGATAAAATTGTCCCACATAGGTTAAGAAGTCCTCGTCCGGATCATTGTAGTAGGGGAAAAGATTGACATCGCGCTCAATGAGCTTGCCCTGACGGACAAAGAAAACCTGCACACACATCCAGCCCTTGTCCACATAGTAGCCAAAAACATCGCGATTTTGGAGATCCTTAGCCATGACCCGTTGCTTGGTTCGAAGTGTTCCAATAGCCTGAATCAGGTCACGGTATTCTGCCGCACGTTCAAACTCCATAGACTGGGCTGCAGCTGCCATTTTGCCCTTTAGGTCATCGATGATTTTATCATCCTGCCCTTTTAGAAAGTCAGAAACCTCCTGGGCCATAGACTTGAAATAAGACTCATCTTTTTTACAGATGGTGTGGGCCATACATTGGCCGATATGGTAGTAAAAACAGACCTTAGACGGTGGATTGGTACACTTGCGAAAAGGGAAAATCCGATCCAGTAGTCGCTTAATTTCATTGGCTGCTCCCACATCTGGATAAGGTCCAAAATAAAGACCTCCGTCCTTCTTGACCTGTCGGGTAATAATTAAACGAGGATAGCGTTCATTGGTAATTTTGATAAAAGGATAGGACTTATCATCCTTGAGCATGATATTGTATTTAGGCTTATTTTCCTTAATCAGATTAATTTCTAGGAGAAGCGCCTCAATATTAGACTCCGTAACGATAAATTCAAAATCCACAATTTCAGATACCAGAGCCTCTGTCTTAGTATCATGACTTCCGCGGAAATAGGACCTCACACGGTTTCGCAGATTTTTAGCCTTTCCTACATAGATAATCGTGCCGTTTTTATCCTTGTGAATGTAGCAACCAGGGCTGGTCGGCAGGAGCTCTAGTTTTGATTTAATCAAGTTATTCATAGTTCCATTATAACAAAAAAGTAGGGAAAGATTGTTCCCTACTCACTAGTCTCATATATTTTTCGGAGGTTTGCAACATCCTCTTCCTGGATACCATAAAAGGAACCTGCAGGTTGCATCACAGACTTCTCATCTGTATGGTCCAAGCCAATCGCATGCCCCAACTCATGTTCTGCCGTATGGACAATGCGCTCAAAGGAATAGCCATAGTCAGGATTGGACAGATAATAATGATTCAACCGAACCGTTACAGACAAAAACTGCCCTGTTAAGAGATTAGTCTGACTTTCCGCCTCTCCCGCCACAGGAGCGCCTCCGTCATTCATCTCCGTAGCCATAATATCTGCCTTACTAGACTCAGTCACAATTTCAAAGTTAAAAGCACCTGTTTGATTCCAGTTCTGAATTGCTTCTACATAAGCCTCTTGAAAACGTGAATCCATTTGCGGATCTAGATAAATACGAGCTGAAGCCTGTGGCCACCTTCCTTCAGAGTGTTGGTGGCTATCTGTCTGGTTCAACTTAGGCAGTTGCCCTGTTTTTTCCCATTGGTCGATACTTTGTTGACCAATTTTTACTGACCGCTCTGCTTGCTTTAGCGCTCCTTGAAAATCACCGTTCAGATACCAGAGAAGTCCAAAAGCAAAAGCACACAAAAGAAAAACTATCCAAACTAGACGCCAAAACAAACGCCACACAAAAGAAAAGAAAGCCCCTATCAAACGAAAAATCCAGCGCATGTCTCTCCACCTTTCTAGCAAATAAAGTCTATTTTACTAAAACAAGCTGAAAGAAAGCTAAATTATGACAATCTCTCTTCTAATTTGAAATCAATTGGCAGAGTTGCTAGAAACCGTTCCAATTGTTTTTCCCAATAATACCACTCGTGAGTTCCAGCGCTATGGCTATAGGTCACATCAAATCCTATTTTTTTGAGGTTTTTCACTGCCAGATTATTGGATGCATACAAGAAATCCTGTTCACCACACCAAGCCCAAAGCTTGGTCTTTTTATCCGATTTTTTAGCCAGACTTTCAAGAGAATAGGGGCTAGCTGTCCAATCCTTAATCTCCCCAAACACACCTCTCCAATACGCTGGTGTTCCCAGATCTTGACTCTCAGGAGAAAAATCTTGAAAGCTAAGCGCACCTGAAAAACTAGCTGCATGAGAAAAACGATTTGTAGCAAGAGCCAATTTGAAACAGCCATAGCCTCCCATAGAGAGGCCAGCGATAAAGGTCTTTTCACGCTTGCTAGTCATATTAGGGAAGAAGCGTTTCAGAACCTGTGGCAATTCCTCTGCTAGAGCTGTGTAATAGTCAAAACCATATTGGGTATCGGTGTACCAACCGTTGCTGGTATTGGGCATGACAACGATGAGATTGGTTCCTCGAAGCAAGCGTTCTACATTGGTCCGCTTGAGCCAGCTATTATGATTACCAGACATCCCGTGCAAGAGGTATAAGACGGGAATATCTTGACACTCTGGTTCTTCAACTCGATTGGCATCAGGATAGAGGACATTCACCCCCCACTCCATATCCAAAACTTGTGAGTAATACTCGATTTTCATTACTGCCATAATTTTTTCCTCTATTTTTCTATAAGAAAAAGCCGAAACTCGACTTTCTCTCTGTTTATTTCAACAATTATTTTGCTTCCATGACTACTGGTAAAATAGCTGGACGACGCTTGGTTTGGTCAAAGAGATACTTGGTCAGATTATCACGAACCTTCCCTTTAAGATCTGCCCAGTCAAAGTCATCTCCTTGCAGATAGTCTTCTACAGTTTGGTTAATCAATTCTGAACTTTCACGGAGAATATCACGACTCTTCTTGAGATAAACAAATCCACGCGTATGAACACGGGCCTTAGCCACGATTTTCTTCTCACGACGATTAACTGTGATTGCGACGATAAAAATACCGTCCTCTGACAAGACCTTACGGTCACGAAGGACTACATTACCAACATCACCAATTGCATTTCCGTCAATCAAGACATCCCCTGCCGAAACCGCTCCATCTGGGACAAAGTCTCCATTCTCATAAGCCATGCTGGTTCCCTTTTTAGGGATGAAAATGCGTTCTGGCAACATACCAACTGCCATAGCAGCCTTAGCATGGGCATCCAACTCACGGTATTCCCCTTGAATTGGGAAGAGATACTTGGGTTGCAAGAGGTTGATCATCAACTGCAAATCACGCGCATTTCCATGCCCTGACACGCGCAAGCTTTGGGTGATAAGTTTCACAACCCCGCCAGCTTGGTAAATCATGTTTTCCACACGCGCCATGACTGCTTCTTTGGCGATAGATGGAGTGGTTACAATATAAACTAGGTCACCGTCCTTGATTTCCACATAACGGTGGCGACCAATCGACATCTTGCGAAGACCATTGATAGGCTCACCCATACGGCCTGTTTCAAGGATAATCAACTCATGGTCTTCAAAACGAGACATGTCTTTTGGCTTAATCAAAAGACTCTCGTTAGCTAGAGACAATTTCTTAAGGCGAATAGCAGTACGGACAATATTTTCAATATCGAATCCTGTCAAAACCACACGACGGCCTGTTACATCCGCAGCGTCAAACACCTGCTGGATACGAGAGAGGTTGCTGGCTACTGCTGCAACGATGATACGACCATCCCAGTCCGAAATGGTTTGAGTGATTTCGTCCCCAACTTCACTTTCGCTAGCCACTTGGATATTGCTATCTGCATTGGCTGAATCGCTAAGAAGAGCTAGAACTCCATCACGACCGATTTCTGCCAAACGAGCGAAGTCTGTCGCATAAGATTCACTAGCTGTCTGGTCAAATTTGAAGTCACCTGTATAAACGATACTACCTTCAGCTGTCTTCAAGACAACACCCAAACTTTCTGGGATAGAGTGGGTCGTACGGAAGAAGGAAACCACTGTCCCTCCAAAATCAATCTCCGTATCCTCATCGATAACATGAAAATCATTGAATTTCTTAACTGTGTCATTTCCTTTGACAAAAAGTTTGGCCAACTCAATGGTCAACTCAGAGCCAAATACAGGTACCTTGGCTTCAGCCAAGAGATAAGGCAAAGCACCAATAGCATCCGCATGCCCGTGAGTCAAGAAGACACCAGCGATACGGTCGCTATTTTCAAAAAGGTAGTCCATATTTGGAATAACGACGTCCACCCCTAGTTGTTCATTTTCAGGGTATTTCAGACCTGCATCCAAAACGAAAATAGATCCATCGATTTCAGCGATATACATATTTTTCCCGTTTTCACGTACACCACCAAGTGTTGTTAAACTGATATTACTCATTTTTCCTCCGAAAGCTTAATTTATCTTGATTATAGGGTTGCTTGCCCTCTTATTCTAAAAGCACTACTTTTAGCCGAATCTTTTCCTACCATTATACCATTTTTTTAATGATTTTCAAAATGAAGATTTGTTTTCAAAAAAGAGCTGGTTTCCCAACTCTTTCCTATGATCTACTCTTTTTCCATTAAAAAGTCATAAATTTCTTGCACGGTACCCAGCGCCATCATTTCTTGGTCTTTGACGGTTTGTTTGAGATTTTGGTAAATCTGACTTTCTCCGATTTCTCTCTTTGGCGCTTCTTTATTGACTGTCATAACCCCATCTTTGATTACTACAAAACCTAATTCTTCAAATATTTGAATCATCTTGACCAGCAAGATTTGCTGGATATTGAGATAAGTAGCCAAATCTTTGAGCTTATAGCGAATATCAAACTCTGGGAACTGGTAGATGGTCTTGTACAATTTGGCAAACTGCTCTCTAGTTCCATACCCCGTTAGATAGTAGGCCTTGTCAATGTCATTTTTGAAATATACAGCAGAGAAATTCTGTTCCTGAAAAATAGTCTTCAGCTGAGTAATATCCTCAGGAATGGTTTTTACAACAACTGCGTCACTAGCTACTAAATCTGGTAATTCTCCAGAAAAGTCCAAGACTGGAACCCCTTCTGGCAAGACTGCATTTTTCCCACGAATGTTAAAAAGTTGAACACCCTCCACACGCGCATCCACCATCATCAACTGGAGGGCAGTTTGACCATTCCATTGGTTGACAGACAATTTGACTGCCAGCTCTAGATTCTTGGTTTGAGAAAACTCTGTTGCCCATCTACCTTGGCCAAAGGCTACCACTTCAAAACTCGCTTCACCTTTGGAAATTTTCAACTTGAGATGAGCATTGCCTGCCCCCATAGTACGGGCACTTTCGACCTGAAAATCCTTTATATAAAAGATAGGTTTCTGATTGTCCATGCCAAAGGGAGCTAAACGTTCAAAACTTTTAACCGTTTCCAAGCTAAGTGTCTCCAAATCCAATTCTTCATCTAGATTTAACTTGTTCTTACCACTAGCAACTGCACCTTTTTCACGGACATAATCTTCCAATACTTGAGATAAATCTGAGAGTTTCTCAACTTCCAGCGTCATTCCAGCCGCACCAGCATGGCCGCCAAAGGCGATAAAGAGGTCTCGATGGGGATCCAGAGCCTCAAAAATATCGACCGCTTCCACACTACGAGCACTACCCTTGGCACGACCGTCTTCTATATTGAGAACGATGACTGTCTGCCCTAGTTCTTCCAACAAACGACCAGCAACGATACCCAGAACGCCAGGATTCCAGCCTTCCTTGGCCAAAACTTGGACCTTCTTCTCAGGGTCCACCATGGTCTTAGCTTCTTCATAGATAGACTGGACGATTTCCTTGCGCTCTTCGTTTTTCTGATGAATCATGAGAGCAATCTCGTGAGCTTCCTCGTCGTCAAATCCAGTCAGCAAATCAATGGCAGGATTGGGATCATCCAAACGGCCCAAAGCATTCAAACGAGGGGCAATCTGGAAACCAACCGTTTCTTCTGTTACTTCGTTGGCGCCAATCCCAGCCATGTCCAGCATTTCTTGTAAACCAATGCGCTGAGTATGTCCCAACATTTCCAGACCATACTGAACCAAGATACGGTTCTCATCTGTCAAACTGACCATATCTGCAATGGTACCAATAGCGACCAAATCAAGCAATTCCACTTGCACTTCTTCTAACAGGGCACAAGCCAACTTGAAAGCCACTCCACAACCAGCCAAATATTTGAAAGGATAATCCGCATCTGGATGTTCAGGATGGACAATCGCATAGGCATCAGGTAGGGTTTCAGGCATGGAATGATGGTCAGTCACAATGACATCCACTCCCATAGACTGGGCTAGTTCAATAGCCTCGTGACCTGCAACCCCATTATCCACCGTCACAATCAAGGAAATTCCTTCTTGCTCAATAAAGTATTTATAGACACTGGCATTAGGTCCATAGCCATCAGTAAAACGATTTGGCAAATAAACACGGCACTCAGCACCAAGCTGTTCCAAACTTTCCTTAACAATAGAAGCTGAAGTCATGCCATCCGCATCATAGTCTCCATAGACGAGGATATTTTCCCCTTCTTCAATGGCCTGACGAATCCGTTCCACTGCCTTGTCCATATCATGGAGCAGATAAGGGTCGTGCAAGTCCTCCAAGGAAGGTTCCAAAAACTTCTTCAGACTTTCTTGGTCCTGAATCCCTCTCTCAAATAATAACCGAGCCACCTCAGGACCCAGTCCAGCCTTTTTGGCTATCTTTGTAAAATCCGCATCTTCTACCTGCGGGGCAAACTGCCATTCATAAGTAGGTGTTATCAAAAAGACATCCACTCTTTCTAAGAATTCTATTGCTTCATTATAACATGATTTAGGCTTTTTCTCTATCCTGATTGCTTTCTACAAAAATTTTACTAACTTTTTTCTGATATGATTTGACAAGAAAAATCTTTTGGTGTAGAATCATGTTATAAAATCTAACACAAAGGAGATTCCTTATGGCTTTAGTAGAATTTGAACACGTCGAAAAATATTACGGAGACTACCACGCACTCCGCGACATCAATCTCCATTTTGAAAAAGGGCAAGTCGTTGTCCTCCTTGGACCTTCTGGTTCTGGGAAGTCCACTCTTATCCGTACGATTAATGGTTTAGAGGCTATCGACAAGGGAAGTCTTCTAGTAAATGGTCACCAAGTTGCTGGTGCCAGCCAGAAAGATTTGGTTCCTCTCCGTAAGGAAGTCGGCATGGTTTTCCAGCATTTCAACCTCTATCCACACAAAACGGTGTTAGAAAACGTAACACTCGCACCCATAAAAGTTCTAGGAATTGATAAAAAAGAAGCTGAAAAAACAGCCCAAAAATATCTGGAATTTGTAAATATGTGGGACAAGAAAGATTCTTATCCAGCCATGCTTTCTGGTGGACAAAAACAACGGATTGCCATCGCTCGTGGTCTTGCCATGCATCCTGAACTCCTCCTCTTTGATGAGCCAACATCTGCCCTTGATCCTGAAACCATCGGCGATGTTCTAGCAGTTATGCAAAAATTGGCCCACGATGGTATGAATATGATTGTCGTTACTCATGAAATGGGCTTTGCACGTGAAGTTGCTGACCGCATCATCTTTATGGCTGACGGAGAAGTTTTGGTGGATACGACAGATGTTGATGACTTTTTCGACAATCCAAGCGAACCTCGTGCCCAACAATTTCTCAGCAAAATCATCAACCACGAAAGTGACAAAGTCAAATAAGGAGGCTCCTATGAAAAAGAAATTCTTTTTATCAGCAATATTGATTAGCTTTTTCGGCCTTGCTGCTGCAAAACCAGTTCAGGCTGATACCACTGTCGCAGACATTCAAAAGAGAGGCGAGCTGGTTGTTGGTGTGAAACAAGACGTTCCCAACTTCGGCTACAAGGATCCCAAGACAGGGACCTATTCTGGTATCGAAACCGACTTGGCCAAGATGGTAGCTGATGAGCTCAAGGTTAAGGTTCGTTATGTGCCTGTTACCGCTCAAACCCGTGGACCCCTTCTAGACAATGAACAGGTCGATATGGATATCGCAACCTTCACCATCACAGACGAACGCAAAAAACTCTACAACTTCACAAGCCCCTACTACACGGACGCTTCTGGCTTTTTGGTCAATAAGTCTGCCAAAATCAAAAGCATTGAGGACCTAAACGGAAAAACCATCGGTGTTGCCCAAGGTTCCATTACTCAACGCTTGATTACCGAACTAGGTAAAAAGAAAGGCTTGACCTTTAAATTCGTCGAACTTGGTTCCTACCCAGAATTGATTACTTCCCTACATGCTCACCGTATTGATGCCTTTTCCGTTGACCGCTCGATTCTGTCTGGCTACATCAGCAAACGCACAGTACTACTAGATGATAGTTTCAAGCCATCTGACTACGGTATCGTTACCAAGAAATCAAATACAGAGCTCAACGACTATCTTGATAACTTGGTCACTAAATGGAGCAAGGATGGTAGTTTACAAAAACTTTATGACCGTTACAAGCTCAAACCATCTAGCCATTCCGCAGATTAAGGAGGACACCCTATGACAGATTTATCATCTTGGACAGCCTATTTTCAGGATTTTGGACAATTTTTCAACGGTTTCCTCTTCACCCTTGCCCTAGCGATCGGATCCTTTATCCTAGCCATGGTTTTGGGCATCTTCTTTGGGGCCATGTCAACCAGCAAACGCCCATTCTTGCGTGTTTTGGCTCGCATCTTTGTGGAATTTTATCAAAACACTCCCCTCTTGGTACAATTTGTTATCGTTTTTTATGGCCTACCTCTTATCAGTGACCATCTCATCATGATTCCAATTTATTGGACAGCTGTTCTCTGCGTGGGACTCTATCACGGCGCCTATATCGCTGAGGTGATTCGCTCAGGGATTCAGTCTATTCCTAGCGGTCAGATGGAAGCTGCCTTGTCGCAAGGGTTTACCTATATCAGTGCCATGCGCTTGATTATCTTGCCTCAGGCCTTTCGTATCATTCTCCCTCCTTTGACCAACCAAATCGTCAACCTCATCAAGAATACCTCGACAGTTGCTATCATCTCTGGAGTGGACTTGATGTTTGTGACCAAGTCTTGGTCAGCTCTTAACGGAAACTACATTCCAGCATTTTTAGGCGCTGCCCTTCTCTACTTTTCTCTATGCTTCCCTGTTGCCCAGTTTGGTCGCAAGATGGAGCAAGCCAACAAAAAAGCCTATTCACTTTAGGAGGTTACTATGGAATCCATTTTAGAAGTTTTGACCCCAGATAACCTAATCTTTATCTTTAAAGGATTTGGCTTGACCCTCTATATTTCTCTGATTGCCATCGTCCTCTCTACCCTCATCGGAACGGTGCTAGCCGTCATGAGAAATGGCAAAAATCCTGTCTTGCGCATCATCTCCAGCATTTACATCGAATTTGTACGGAATGTTCCCAACCTTCTCTGGATTTTCACTATCTTTTTAGTGTTCAAGATGAAATCCACACCAGCAGGAATCACTGCCTTCACCCTCTTTACATCAGCAGCCCTAGCTGAGATTATCCGAGGCGGTCTCAATGCCGTAGACAAGGGGCAGTACGAAGCAGGAATGTCGCAAGGATTTACCTCATCCCAAATCCTCTACCACATCATTCTCCCACAAGCGATCCGTAAAATGCTGCCAGCCATCATTTCTCAGTTTGTAACCGTGATTAAGGATACCAGTCTTCTCTACTCTGTTATCGCCCTACAAGAACTCTTTGGAGCCAGCCAAATTCTCATGGGCCGTTATTTCGAACCAGAGCAAGTGTTTAGTCTTTATATCCTGATTGCCCTCATCTACTTCAGCTTCAACCTAGCCATTTCTAGCCTGTCTCATATGCTAGCAAAACGTTGGCAACAAGCTGCAGAATAAACAGCAACTCTCCAGTTAAATTGGAGAGTTTTTTTATGATAGTAGATATTTATAGACCTCAATTTGACACCATACTTTTTCTATGATAAAATGTAACAAATTTATTTACAACAAATCAAATCTAAATGAAATGGAATTTTCTATGAAATCAATCAAAGGACTACTCTTTATCATAGCTAGTTTTATCTTGACTCTTTTTGCTTGGATGAACACTTCTCCCCAATTCATGATTCCAGGACTAGCTTTAACAAGCCTATCTCTAACTTTTATCCTAGCCACTCGTCTCCCCCTACTAGAAAGCTGGTTTCACGGTTTGGAGAAGGTCTATACTGTCCACAAATTCACAGCCTTTCTCTCAGTCATCCTACTCATCTTTCATAACTTTAGTATGGGCGGTTTGTGGGGCTCTCGTTTAGCTGCTCAGTTTGGCAATCTTGCCATCTATATCTTTATCAGTATCATCCTTGTCGCCTATTTAGGCAAATACATCCAATACGAAGCTTGGCGATGGATTCACCGCCTGGTTTACCTAGCCTATATTTTTGGACTCTTTCACGTCTACATGATGATGGGCAATCGTCTTCTCACATTTAATCTTCTAAGTTTTCTTGTTGGTAGCTATGCCCTTTTAGGCTTACTAGCTGGTTTTTATATCATTTTTCTATATCAAAAGATTGGCTTCCCCTATCTAGGGAAAATTACCAATCTCAAACGCTTAAATCACGATACTATAGAAATTCAAATCCATCTTAGCAGACCTTTCAACTATCAAGCAGGACAATTTGCCTTCCTAAAGATTTTCCAAGAAGGTTTTGAAAGTGCTCCGCATCCCTTTTCTATCTCAGGAGGTCACGGTCAAACTATTTACTTTACTGTCAAAAATTCAGGCGACCATACCAAGAATATCTATGACAATCTTCAAGTCGGCAGCAAAGTAAGCGTAGACAGAGCTTACGGACACATGATCATAGAAGAAGGACGAAAAAATCAGGTTTGGATTGCTGGAGGCATTGGGATTACTCCCTTCATCTCTTACATCCGTGAACATCCTATTTTAGATAAACAGGTTCACTTCTTCTATAGCTTCCGTGGAGAGGAAAATGCAGTCTACCTGGATTTGCTCCGTGACTATGCTCAGAAAAACCCTAATTTTGAACTCCATCTAGTAGATAGTAGGAAAGACGGCTATCTTAATTTTGAGCAAGAAGAAGTGCCCGAACATGCAACCGTCTATATGTGTGGTCCTCTTTCTATGATGAAGTTACTTGCCAAACAGATTAAGAAACAAAATCCAAAAGCAGAGCTTATTTACGAAGGATTCAAGTTCAAATAACCACTCATACTCTCCTGGAATTTCCCAGGAGTTTTTTCTACGCAATCTCAAAAAACACTGCCAGATTTCTAGCAGTGTTTTGAGTTTCATTTGCAGGCATCTATCCCTCTTAATCCTTCATCTGACTCTCTGCGTCGGCCACGACTTGCTCTAAGCTAGTCTGACCAAGCTCTGCCTCCATAGCCAGCTGGATTCTCTCCAATTTTTGATCCAAAACATCATGAATATGGGCTCCAACTGGGCAATTTGGATTTGGATTGTCATGAAAACTGAAGAGTTGACCAGTCTTACCAAGACACTCAACAGCCTGATAAACATCTAATAGACTAATGTCTTTGAGATCCTTGACAATCTCTGTCCCACCTGTTCCACGCGCTACTGAAATCAGCTCTGCCTTCTTCAACTGGGACAAGGTTTTTCTGATAATGACTGGATTGACCCCGACACTAGCAGCCAGAAAATCACTGGTCACCTTGCTTTCCTTCCCCTTGAGGGCAATGATTATCAGCATATGAGTCGCAATGGTAAATCTACTTGGAATTTGCATCCTCTTCTCCTTTTTACGAGGCTAGCCTGCCTCTACTCTTCTTTTTCTATTATTATACCCTTTTTAGTTGTAATGTCAATCGTTACCACTTTTCAACCAGGCATCTAATTCCCTATCATAACCCTCTTTCTGGGCCAATTCACTCAGAAATTCCTGATTGTGAGTATGGTGGATACCATTGACCAGACTTTCATAGTAAACCTCAAAATAGGGAAGTTTGAGGTCTTTAGCCAACTGCAATTCAGCTGCCACATCGTAGTCCACCCGTCGGAAGTCCATATCTACCAAGCCCTTGTCATCAAATTCTAAAATCATATACTGAGCTCGCAAGTCCTTCCGTAACTGAGCATCTAGAAAGAAAGGTTGCCCAATCGAACCTGGATTGACAATCAATTGCCCACCAGTCCCGTAACGAAGCAACTGCTGATGAATATGACCATATACAGCGATATCACAAGGTGGATTGGTCACCAAGCGGTCAAAATCCTCTTGCGCTCCAGTATGAATCAACTCTCTCCCCCAGTTCTTATCAGGAAGATGGTGGCTAATTCCTACCGTCAAATCCCCAAACTGACGATGAATCTGTAGAGGTTGATTGTGGAGCAGTTCAATTTCTTCTAGGGAAATTTCCTCTAAAACATACTGGCACTGGCGCAAGAGATAGCGTTGACTGGGACGAGTACTATCCAATTCCTTACGGACACCATGCCAAAGACTGTCTTCCCAGTTTCCCAAAACTCTAGCCGTAATCGGTAGTTGAGCCAACAAGTCCAAAATTCTTCTACGCCCTGTCCCTGGCATGAGAATGTCTCCCAAAAGCCAGTATTCATCCACTCCTAGCTGCCGAGCATCTGCCAAAACAGCCTCCAAGGCGGTGGTATTTCCATGAATATCTGAAAGAAGAGCTATTTTTGTCATTCTTTCTCCTCATTTCCTCTTATATATCTTTTTAATATTATAACAAAAAATACTGTTTAATAGTCACCTTTAACCCACTCTTACTAAATCCAGAACACTACTTTTATCAAGGTAAAAACTTATCAAAAAGATTATTTTACATTACTCCTAACAAAGCATAGCAAGCACTTTTTCAATGAAGAAAATTCAAAAAAATCTACAAATATCTTGAAAATTTTCACAATCATGCTATAATAATCCATAGAGACAAGTCACTTAGTCCCTTTCTACTAGAGAGTGCGTGGTTGCTGGAAACGCATAGGAAGCCTAAACTGATACTACTCTTGAGTTTTTTATGAAAACATAAAACGGTGGCCACGTTAGAGCCAATCAGAGGTGTCCCTCTTTTTTGAGGAACATAAATGAAGGTGGAACCACGTTGCGACGTCCTTTCGAGGATGTCGCTTTTTGTTTTTCTAGCTTTCACAGTCCTCTGTCCCTGTTTTCAGAATAGGGTTAACACATTCGTCAATAATATAAGTAAGGAGAACATCATGATTAACATTACTTTCCCAGATGGCGCTGTTCGTGAATTCGAATCTGGCGTTACAACTTTTGAAATTGCCCAATCTATCAGCAATTCCCTAGCAAAAAAAGCCTTGGCTGGTAAATTTAACGGCAAACTCATCGACACTACTCGTGCTATCACTGAAGATGGAAGCATCGAAATTGTGACACCTGACCACGAAGATGCCCTTCCAATCTTGCGTCACTCAGCTGCTCACTTGTTCGCCCAAGCAGCTCGTCGTCTTTTCCCAGACATTCACTTGGGTGTTGGTCCAGCCATCGAGGACGGCTTCTACTACGATACTGACAACACAGCTGGTCAAATCTCTAACGAAGACCTTCCTCGTATCGAAGAAGAAATGCAAAAAATTGTCAAAGAAAACTTCCCATCAATTCGTGAAGAAGTGACTAAAGACGAGGCACGTGAAATCTTTAAAAACGACCCTTACAAGTTGGAATTGATTGAAGAACACTCAGAAGACGAAGGCGGTTTGACTATCTATCGTCAGGGTGAATATGTAGACCTTTGCCGTGGCCCACACGTCCCTTCAACAGGCCGTATCCAAATCTTCCACCTTCTCCATGTAGCAGGTGCTTACTGGCGTGGAAATAGCGACAACGCTATGATGCAACGTATCTACGGTACAGCTTGGTTTGACAAAAAAGACTTGAAAAACTACCTTCAAATGCGTGAAGAAGCTAAGGAACGTGACCACCGTAAACTTGGTAAAGAGCTTGATCTCTTCATGATTTCTCAAGAGGTTGGTCAAGGACTTCCATTCTGGTTGCCAAATGGTGCGACTATCCGTCGTGAATTGGAACGCTACATCGTAGACAAAGAGTTGGCTTCAGGCTACCAACACGTCTACACTCCGCCACTTGCTTCAGTTGAGCTTTACAAGACTTCTGGTCACTGGGATCATTACCAAGAAGACATGTTCCCAACTATGGACATGGGTGACGGGGAAGAATTCGTCCTTCGTCCAATGAACTGCCCGCACCACATCCAAGTCTTCAAACACCATGTTCATTCTTACCGTGAGTTGCCAATCCGTATTGCTGAAATCGGTATGATGCACCGTTATGAAAAATCTGGTGCCCTCACTGGTCTTCAACGTGTACGTGAAATGTCACTCAACGACGGTCACCTCTTTGTGACTCCAGAACAAATCCAAGAAGAATTCCAGCGTGCCCTTCAGTTGATTATCGATGTTTATGAAGATTTCAACTTGACTGAATACCGCTTCCGCCTCTCTCTTCGTGACCCTCAAGATACTCACAAGTACTTTGACAACGATGAGATGTGGGAAAATGCTCAAACCATGCTTCGTGCAGCCCTTGATGAAATGGGCGTGGACTACTTTGAAGCCGAAGGTGAAGCAGCCTTCTACGGACCAAAATTGGATATTCAAGTTAAGACCGCTCTTGGAAAAGAAGAAACTCTTTCTACTATCCAACTTGACTTCTTGCTTCCAGAACGCTTCGACCTTAAATATATCGGAGCTGATGGTGAAGAGCACCGTCCAGTTATGATCCACCGTGGAGTTATCTCAACTATGGAACGCTTCACAGCTATCTTGATTGAGAACTACAAGGGTGCCTTCCCAACATGGCTAGCACCTCACCAAGTAACTCTCATCCCAGTATCTAACGAAAAACACGTGGACTACGCATGGGAAGTAGCTAAAAAACTCCGTGACCGTGGTGTCCGTGCAGATGTAGATGAGCGCAATGAAAAAATGCAGTTCAAGATCCGTGCTTCACAAACAAGCAAGATTCCTTACCAATTAATCGTTGGGGACAAGGAAATGGAAGACGGAACTGTTAACGTTCGTCGCTATGGCCAAAAAGAAACACAAACTGTCTCAGTTGATGACTTTGTTCAAGCTATCCTAGCTGATATCGCCAACAAATCACGCGTTGAGAAATAAGAGATAAAATCCTAGCTACCTAAAAAGCAACAACTATTTCAGCTGTTGCTTTTTATATTTTTACTCAATGAAAATCAAAAAGCAAACTAGGAAGCTAGCCGCAAGCTGTACTTGAGTACGGTAAGGCGACGCTGACGTGGTTTGAATTTGATTTTCGAAGAGTATTATTTAATCCGAGCTAGTAGTGATTGACCAAACCACCACACAAGATTTGCTTTCATGAGTTAGATAAGGTCAATATCCTCAATCCTTATCTGCTTCATTTTCTTTTACGAGATCTTTTTGTGAATCCTTTTCAGAGAGTTTTTGATCAATATACTTGTTAATGGTTTCATAAAATTCCTTGGTCGTATCACTGTCTAATTTTGTCGAATTATGAACTTGATTGACTTTCAATTGAACAGATTGAATACCGTAAGAGGCTTGTTTTTGGTGGAGCGTTTCTAATTCTTCTTCTGAAATTGGATCTCCAACAACCGTCAAGACCAATTCATTGTTCCTTGACTTGTAGACTTGATTAATGACCGTGTGATTGGCGAACTCTTTTCCTACAAACTGCTTGATTCCTTCTTTTCGCGCTTGATCTATCGTCAGAGTGACTGCTGAATAACTAGCTGGAAGAATCAATAATACAATCAAGGATATCAACCCAATTCTCATTTTAATGTTTAGCTCTTTAAATGAACTTAAGGGAGATTTTCTCATCATAATTCTTGTTCCAACAATGTTGATTAGCATGATAAAGACACAGTTGATCAAGAAAAGATAAAGAGCTCCAAATAAAAATCGTACATTTCCATTAGCTAAACCATAGCCTGCAGTACAGATAGGTGGCATCAGAGCTGTTGCAATGGCTACTCCTGGCACGATATTGTTCGCTTCTTTTTTCCTTGAACCGATCACACCAGCAATCCCACCAGCAATAGCAATGAGGACATCCCAAATGGTTGGAGAGGTTCGTGCAATCAACTCGCTACTTGCATAAGACAAGGGAGAAATCCAGAAATACAGAGTCGAGACAAGCAAACTGACCAACACTTGAGTCAATAAAACCTCTAGAGATTGCTTGATTAAACGCGTATCAAAAATAGCTAAACCGAATCCCAGTCCAACAATCGGTGTCATGAGAGGTGAAATCAACATGGCTCCTATAATGACAGCTGTTGAATTCATATTTAGTCCGATAGAGGCAATAAAAATTGCACACATCAAAATCGCTGTATCTCTCAATCGAACATGAAGGTCATCGTATAATTTCTCACGGTATTCCCGTGTTGAATAATTGGCAGTCATTTGTCCTCTCCTCTTTCCTTATTTAAATTGGTATAATAATTAAAAATAACAGCTGATAAACAGCCAAAAAATATGAGCCCATAAATCGTCAAGAAGACACTGGTAATCCTTCCAATCAAGGTCACAGCTAGGAGATCCCCGTAGCCGACAGTCGTCGAAGTCACAAAAGCATACCAAAGACCGTCTCCGTAATTTGTGATAGCAGGTTCAACTAGGAAAAGCACGCCTCCTGACCCAAAAACAAAGGTCACAAAACTCAGAGCAAACCGAGTAAAACCCGTAACCTGCATAATATGCCATAACATTTTTAAACGTTTCATTTGTTCTCCTTATTCATACTAGCTCCTGACCGAGCCGTTTTTTTCCAATAATCAAAGTGAAGATAGGACATGATCTCCATCAGAGAAAGATAGACAAACTGATAGATCTGATTTAAGCTGATTATCAACTGATATTGTTTGAAAAATGACTGGAAGAAAGACCAGATATGACTGTCTTGAATCAGTCCCTTCTTAACATCAGACAGGATATTAGCTAAAGCTCCCAAGGACTGAAACGGTAAATCCTTGACATTTATATAGATCCGGTCCACCACATCATTCAGACTGGTATCTTGGATGGCATGAAATTCTCCAAAGAGAACTCCTGCCGCTCCAAGAGTAGAAACAAATTCCACCAAATAATTTCTGAGGAAATTTTCTCAACCTTTTCCCATAATGTGTTTAGTGCCATCCATAACGATCCCAACCAGAAAAAGGAAAGAAAACAAGCAAAGAAATTTTGCCGTAAATCCCAAAAAGCTTTAAGACTTGGTGTTGTTGGTTTTTCTAACTCTAAAATCAAGATGGTCATAATAATTGCTAGAACAGCATCTGTCAATACAATTAATCTGTCTTTCTTCATCGGATTGCATCCCCTTTCTTTTTTGTAACATTCTATCTTATCGCATAATATTGGATATTCTTTCATAATCCGACTACAAACAAAAATAAACCAAAAAGTCTGTCCCTATTATGCTATATTTAACTCTAGAAGTATTCATCCATCTAATTAATAAGTATATCATATTTCACAATAAATGAATACTATCAAAGATTCATCCCCTTTCACTTCATCATTTAGTGTTGCTTAGATTTATCAAAAACAACCAAATTTGTATTAATTTCAAGTATCACCTAGTTACAAAAATTTGGGGTGAACAGAAAAAGCATCCCGTATTTTTGATACGAAATGCTTTCAATAAGTTTAAATAAGTTTTAACGTTTACTAAATTGTGATGCTTTACGAGCTTTTTTCAAGCCTGGTTTGGAAAGTATGAATTTCAGTTGGACTAAAAACAGCGTAATATCAAGACTTTTCTCCGCTTTTATAAAAGCGTTTTTCCAATCAAATTCAACTAATTTTATCTAAATGGTGTGGATTTTACCCCCAAAATTACAGAGAATGGAGCTGATAAACACTAAACGTTCACACCATTAGTTAAATGATTTTTTTCATCATTTTTCTTAGATGATAGAACTTCTAATTTATTTCTTATTCAAGCAAAAACAACCTGCTATAAGTAAGAAAGAGGAAGATACAAGAAAAACACGGCGTAAAAACCGATTCAGTTCATTGTCCTCAATCCTTGTCTGCTTCATTTTCTTTTACGAGATCGTTTTGTGAATCTTTTTCAGAGAGTTTTTGATCAATATACTTGTCAATGTTTTCATAAAATTCCTTGGTCGCTTCACTATCTAATGTTGGCGAGTTCTGAACTTGATTCACTTTCAATTGAACAGATTGAATACCGTAAGAGGCTTGTTTTTGGTGGAGCGTTTCTAATTCTTCTTCTGAAATCGGATCTCCAACAACCGTCAAGACCAATTCATTGTTCCTTGACTTGTAGACTTGATTGATAACCGTATGATTGGCGAACTCTTTTCCTACAAACTGTTTGATCCCTTCTTTGCGCGCTTGTTCTATTGTCAGAGTAACTGCCGAATAGCTAGCTGGAAGAATCAACAATACAATCAAAGAAATCAAGCCAATTCTCATTTTAATGTTTAGCTCTTTAAATGAACTTAAGGGAGATTTTCTCATCATAATTCTTGTTCCAACAATGTTGATTAGCATGATAAAGACACAGTTGATCAAGAAAAGATAAAGAGCCCCAAATAAAAATCGTACATTCCCATTAGCTAAACCATAGCCAGCAGTACAGATAGGCGGCATCAAAGCTGTAGCAATGGCTACTCCTGGCACGATATTGTTTGCTTCTTTTTTCCTTGAACCGATCACACCAGCAATCCCACCAGCAATAGCAATGAGAACATCCCAAATGGTTGGAGAGGTTCGTGCGATCAACTCGCTACTTTCATAAGATAAGGGAGAAATCCAGAAATACAGAGTCGAGACAAGCAAACTGACCAACACTTGAGTCAATAAAACCTCTAGAGATTGCTTGATTAAACGCGTATCAAAAATAGCTAAACCGAATCCCAGTCCAACAATCGGTGTCATGAGAGGTGAAATTAACATGGCTCCAATAATAACAGCTGTTGAATTCATATTTAGACCGATAGAGGCAATAAAAATTGCACACATCAAAATCGCTGTATCTCTCAATCGAACATGAAGGTCATCGTATAATTTCTCACGGTATTCCCGTGTTGAATAGTTTCCGGACATTGGTTACTCCTTTTATTTCATATAATCTTGTTTCTGCATGGATGATGGTAGAGAGACTTCTGTCCAAACTGACATGTTTTTAATTCTTACCTGTGATTCTTTTGAACATTATCATTTAAATATCCATCAGTCCATCCTACATATTATATCAAAAAATTTACAATCTTTCTCTGAAGAAATCAATTCATTTAAAAGATAGAGAAAGGAAGAAATTTTTGTATCCTTATCCGAAAAAGAAAAACGATATCTCCTGAACCTTGATACTATGCGTTTTATTCTTTATAATTTAGCTATTTCAAAATTACAAGTTCTCCATTCTTAATTTCCCAAACTTGGTCAAACTTACTTAATAATTCGTTTTGGCGATGTAAAGTAACAATGACGGCACTTGGTAGTTCCAGAACTCTTTCCAATTCCATTTTAAACTGATTAGTATCCAATGCAGAGAAAGGTTCGTCTAGGATAAGCAATGGATTTTTACGATTTTTCTCACGATTTAAATACATTCGTTGTTGCTGACCACCTGACAGGGATTGTGGTGGAATTTTTTCAAAATCTTCTTCTCTGAATTTTTCATTGAAACTATTGAATAGCGTTACATTATTTTCATAACTTGAAATAAATGTATGTTCTTGTTGCAGAATCATACCGAATCTTCCCCAAAGATGGTCCAAAACAAGCCCATCTAGCACAATTTGTCCTTCAAAATCTTCATCTGTTCCATTTAAAATGTTGAGAAGACTACTTTTTCCAGACCCATTCTTACCAATAAGCGCAATTTTATCCCCTTTTTGAATCGTAGCGGAAGTAATTATCAATTTTGATTCTCCCAGTTGTTTGGAAATGTTTTTCAAAGTAATCGTATCAAAAGAATGTTGAGGTGCTTGAACTGAAACGGGTCTCCCAACAATGTTTTGAAAACTCTTGATTACAGGCTTTACGGACTCTAACATTTGTAAATCATAAAGGATTTCCTGTATTGGTTCAGAAAAAGCATTAATATATCCGAAACTCGCCACCACCTCAGGAATACCGAGTTGCTGGTGAGATAAAGAGTAGGCTAAATAAATAAACAGAACAAGACTAATGAATTCAAAAGAAACACCTGTCAATAAGATGCCTGTAATTTTTGTCAAACCATACTTAAAATACTTATCCTGCAAATTCTTTAGAGAGCTCTTTTGTTGATTCAAAAAATGCGACATAGTTAGTTTATTTACCAAATGATGTCCCATGAGCAAATCCTCCAAAGTTCGATAGTAATCTCCTTGTTTTTTCAAGTAAACCTGTCTACGATTAGCGGTCAACTTCCCAACGATTTTAGGAATTTGAATACTAATTCCAGTGGAAAAGATTAAAATCAGTGATACAATAGGATTAATTGTTCTGCTAATAATGAAAGCGTAAATGATGATACGTAAAATTTGTTTGATAAAACTCATCAATGGAGGAAGGTAATCCTTTTCCAACGAATCTAGGTCATTAGATTGATAGGAAATATACTCTGCTACTGTTTTCTGCTTGAAATCGTGGTGACTGAGTCCCAGAAGTGAACGAAACCACTCATTTTTCAAAGTAGTCGAAAAGATAATCCCCTGCTTCCAATCAAGTATCATTTGGATATAGTTACAACTCAAATAGCCTGCCACTGACATAGAGTAACCATATAGAGCTACTTGATAATCCCCTTTGATTAATGCCTGCGTGAAATACGGTAACAAAGCTGTGCAGATATTCGATACTACACCAAAAAGAAAATTAAAGAAGAGATACCATCTAATAGTTTTAAGATATGGTAGCATATACGATACTCCTTGCTAATGCGTTTTTTTACATATCTCAGAACAATCTCTACTATTCCTTATTTCAGATAGTGCGATACTCGGACATTGAGTGCAATAATTGTAAATCACACAAGTTCTGCAGTTTTTACTATCATTCAAAATATAATTTGCTATTTTGTAAAATATAGGTCTATCCCATGTTTCTTTGATAGATGTAAAATGAATATTTCCAACACTTCTATTGAAAGTAAGCTTTTTCAGTTTTTCTAACGATTTAGGCTATTTCGTGACACACCCACAATCCGTGAAAATTCTGGTTATATCAGATTATGTGATTTTCGTAAGAATTTTATATTGTCTCCAATCATGGTAGTCTCCTTTTACTTGATAAAACTATTATAACATTTAGAAATTAAAAACTGGTTCAAAATCAATAGGATGTGTGTATTCGATACATTCAATAAATTCTTGGAAACAGTTCTACACCAGTTACACAAATCTATATATACCTATCTCATTCAAAATAAAAAGAAAGCTGCAGTTCTTTTAATCCTGTATCAACGATTCATTCTGAAATCGAATAGGAGACATTTCCCAAGTCTACAATTCACTTCATCTCAAATTAATTTTTGTAATTCACCCATAGTTTATAGATTTTATACTCAACAAAAGTATAAAGCATACAAAACTTCACTTTGAACCAGTATTTATACTATATTCCGTATTAAAAATTCTATTATTGGTTTTGTAAAAAACAGTCTTCAAATATCCTGAAATATAGCAAAAAGAGATTGGGTAAAAACTCATTGTCTCTTCTCACTCAAGGACTAAGTTTACTTGAGCAAACTGAATCCGCACTATCGTTCCTTTTCCAACCTCAGACTCGATACGAATCTGGTGCCCCAGTTCTTCAGAAATTTTCTTAGATAGATAGAGGCCAAGTCCAGATGACTGCTGGGTTAGGCGTCCATTATATCCTGAGAAGCCACGTTCAAAGACTCGGAGGACATCACTGTTTTTTATCCCGATTCCCGTATCCTTGATACAAAGCTCTTGTCCCTCCATATAAATCTCCAGACCACCTTCCTTGGTGTACTTGAGACTATTTGAGATAATTTGTTCAATGACCACTAGTAGCCACTTCTTATCCGTCACGATTTCTTTATCAAGGTCATGTAGATTGACATTTAGGCCTTTTTGAATAAAGAAAAGAGCATATTTACGAATTATTTCCTTAACCAAGTCCTCGATTTGAACCTGCTTTAAGACCAAATCATCATGGAAACTTTCTAAACGCAGGTACTGTAAAACTAGATTGGTATAGGAATCTATCTTGAAAATTTCCTGTTCTAACTGCTGCTTCAGTTGGCGGTCAGCTACTTCTGCAACTAATAGTTGACTGGCTGCAATGGGGGTCTTTATCTGATGAACCCACAAGGTATAGTAATCCAGCAAATCCGTCAGTTTTCTTTCTGAATCTGACCTCCGCTGATAGAGTTCCATCTCACGCGCTTCTAATTTTTCAGCCAAAACTCTTTCCAATGGAGATTTGGCTTCCCTTTCCCCATAGAGAATTTCCTGACGATAGACCTGCATTTCCACCAATATGTCCCAAGTGAAAAATAAGATAGTTACAAAGCAACACAAGAGGAAAAAGTAGAGAAAGTAAATTCCCAAACTGGCAAATAAAAACTGAAAGAGCAAAACTAGAAATGCTAAAGCAAGCAGATAGACAAACAGACGACTACGGGAACGCAGATAGGCTAGAAAAAATTGTTTCCAATCAAGCATGCTTCAGTCCATACCCTATCCCTTTCTTGGTCTCGATAAATCCTACCAAGCCCTGCTCTTCCAACTTTTTACGCAAACGAGCCACATTGACAGAGAGGGTATTATCATCAATGAAAAAGTCACTGTTCCAAAGCTCCCGCATCAGGTCATCACGCGCTACAATATTGCCCGCATGCTCAAACAAAACGCGTAAAATCTGGAATTCGTTCTTGGTCAAATTCAAGACTTGCCCTTGATAATGCAAATCCATGGATTTGGTATTGAGGATCACACCGGCATATTCCAGTAAACTCTCGTCACGCCCAAACTCATAGGAACGGCGCAACAAACCCTGAACCTTGGCTAAAAGAACCTGCTGGTCAAACGGCTTGGTCACAAAGTCATCCGCCCCCATATTAATCGCCATAACAATATCCATAGCCTGGTCTCTCGAAGACAGAAACATGATGGGTACCTTGGAAATCTTGCGAATCTCCTGACACCAGTGATAGCCATTAAACAAGGGCAGTCCAATATCCATGAGGACCAGATGAGGTTCCGACTGGACAAAAAGACTCAAAACTTCCATAAAGTCTTCTACCAGAACCACTTCAAATCCCCATTCAGAGAGCATTTTCCCGACTTGTTGACGAATAACCTGATCATCTTCTACTAATAAAATCTTGTGCATCTGATTCTCCTTTGCTAATTTTAGGAGTCTTAAATCCTTTAGTATAAATAGAGGGCTTAGTATCTAATACTTTTTTGACATTTCCTTGTCACAACAGCTTAAAAACAGATAGTGAATAACCCCATTGATATCATACCTTATTTTCAGACATAGTGCCAGCCTTACCCTTTTATTTTTAATTTTTTCAACCCTCATTTCAGTTCTTTTATACATCCCCTTAACCAAAATTTATATCTATTCTTCCAAACCTTGAGTGTAGTTAAAACGACACTCTATACTCTTCTAACATTGAAAAGCTCCTTATCAAGTGGTATCCGTAAAAAGTTCTAGCTTTCAGATTGACAATCTGAAAAAGATTTGTTAAGATATGAATGAACGATATTTAATATTCATTCATAAAAGAGGTGAATCAAATTGGACAAAAAACAGGCTTTGAAATCCGCAGCTTATGAAGTTTTTTCAAAAAAAGGATACAAGGCGACAGGAATTTCAGAAATTGCTAGACAAGCTCATATGGCAGTCGGATCTTTTTATAACTATTACGAAAGTAAAGAGGCTATTTTTTTAGATATCTATATTGATGAAAACAGCCGTGTTCGCCAAACTATGATCGAAGAACTGGATTGGGAAATTGATATGATTGATCTTATTAGTCAACTCTTTGCTCAATCCAGAGCACTCGTTTCTTCCAATAAAATCCTTGCAGAATGGTACAATCCTGCCATAGCAGATGAGTTGCATAGCTACTATTCCTCAGAAGAAGGGAAAGTCACGAATCCATTTCATCAATTTCTCGTGAAAACCTTTACTCATCGTTTGCAGGCTGAAGGCCATTCTCCAGAAAAAATTCAAGATATTTTACAAGTTTACAACCTATTTTACTACATGGATATTCATATCACAGAAAATGATTTTCCAGATATTAGCAAAACTGTAGAAATACTAGCAACCAACTTCATTAAAGGAATACTGAAATAAAGAAATCTTTTCTTTATTTTTTGGAAATTATTGAATGAAAAAAAATATTATTCATTCATAGAAAATTACTACACTATAGGAGTTAAAAATGAAACGAGGGAAAAAAATGTTCATAATTATTCTAACTACACTTGGAGTGCTCGGCTTTATATCTTGGGGAATCATTACCTATCTTGGACGAAGTCAAACTTTATCGATAAAATCCATTGAAAATCCCAGCGGAGATTTGTATTTAGTTCACATCACAAAACCAAAAAATCAAATATGGAAAGCTGGCTCCTTTGCTCAGTTTAAGCTTCCTGACAGCGCGTTTGGTCCAGACAAAAGTCCAGTAAAGGAGAATCAGGCTAGCCGATGGCTAACCCTTGCTTCCACTCCTGATGAGGATGAAATTCTTATTGTAACCCATAATAGTGGTAGCGTGTTTAAGGAAACCTTAACACATTTACCAGCTGGTAGTAAAATTGAAATGAGGTGGCTGGAGTCATCTTTATCTGTTAAAGACAATGACCAAGCACTGATTTGTTTTGCCTCTGATGTCGGTATTTCTACTCTACGTCCAGTTGTGAAAGAGTGGGCTGGTAACCGCTCCATCATTCTTAATCATTTAGACAAAGGAGTAAACATTTTTGATAATGAGTTAAGAGAGCTTAGTAAGAATAATCCGAATCTAACTTATAAAACTAGCGAAACCTTTTCTCAAAGCCAAGCATTTTTAAAAAATGCGGTTATGAAATACGGTAACCAAGCTATTTATCTCTTAACCGGCCAACCTGATGATATAAATGAGATGAAAAATTTCTTAAAAGAGAATGGGATTGACGACAAACAGATACAAACAAGTATGTTTAGAGGTTTGAAATAAAAGCCAACTGTCTTCTATGTGTCTGAATCATACCATTATAGGTCGGTATGTAGAGAGCTCGTACAAACCAACTAGTAAATTCTATGTGATTGTGATAAGATAAATAAAAAGAAAGGAGCTATTATGGCCAATATTTTTGATTATCTGAAAGATGTCGCACACGATTCCTTTTACGACCTTCCTTTGAATGAATTAGACATTCTAGCCTTAACAGAAATCACCTACCTCTCCTTTGATAATCTTGTCTCCACAGCTCCTCAACGACTTTTAGACCTGGCACTTCAGGTTCCAAGGGAGCCTAACATGTTGACCAGTAAAAGTCGCCTCCAGCTATTAGATGAACTAGCTCAACACAAACGCTTCAAAAATTGCAAACTCTCCCATTTTATCAACGACATCGACCCTGAGCTGCAAAAGCAATTTGCTGCTATGACCTACCGCCTCACTCTCGATACCTATCTGATTGTCTTTCGTGGGACTGATGACAGCATCATTGGCTGGAAGGAAGATTTCCACCTGACCTATATGAAGGAAATTCCTGCTCAAAAGCATGCCCTCCGCTATTTAAAGAACTTTTTTGCCCAACATCCTAAGCAAAAGGTCATTCTGGCTGGGCATTCCAAGGGAGGCAATCTAGCCATCTATGCTGCTAGTCAAATTGAGCAAAGCTCGCAAAATCAGATCACAGCAGTTTATACCTTTGATGCGCCTGGTCTCCATAAAGAGCTGACACAAACTGAGGGCTATCAAAGGATAATGGAGAGAACCAAGGTCTTCATCCCACAAGGCTCCATTATCGGTATGATGCTGGAAATTCCTGCCCACCAAATCATCGTGCACAGTACTGCCTTAGGTGGTATCGCCCAGCACGATACCTTTAGTTGGCAGATTGAGGACAATCACTTCGTCCAACTGGATAAGACCAACAGTGATAGCCAACAAGTTGACACAACCTTCAAGGAGTGGGTGGCCACAGTCCCTGACGAAGAACTCCAGCTCTACTTCGATCTCTTCTTTGGCACCATTCTTGATTCTGGTATTACTTCTATCAATGACTTGTCTTCCTTAAAGGCTATCGAACACATTCGTCATCTCTTTGTCCAAGCGCAATCACTCACTCCAGAAGAAAGGGAAACCATGGGACGCCTTACCCAATTATTGATTGATACCCGTTACCAAGCATGGAAAAATAGATAATCCACATAAAAAACCCAACTAATCACTTGATTAGTTGGGTTTTCATTTATGAAATTGAATTCCTTTGTTTAATCTTTAATGATTAAAACATTAGTCTTCTTTTTTCTTGCGTGCCACAAGACCAAATCCGCTCAATACTCCAAGAAGTCCAAGAGCTGCTAGGCTTGAGTGATCTTCTGTACCAGTATTAGGCAATTCCTTAGCCGGTTTAGCTGGAGCTGGTTTTGATGGTTTCGCAGGTTCTGGTTTCACAGAAGGAATGATTTTTTCATAAACATGAACTGTGTCGCCATTTGGAAGTTTCTTAGTTTCTACGAAGCGGTAGCCTGGAATATCTTTCTTAGGTTGTTCGCCATCTTCACTTGGATTACCTGGAATTTCGTTTCCTTCTTTATCCTTGAATGATGTCTTAACTTTTTCGTAGACGTGCTCTGTATCTCCATTTGGAAGTTTCTTAGTTTCTACGAAGCGGTAACCTGGGATATCTTTCTTAGGTTGTTCGCCATCTTCACTTGGATTACCTGGAATCTCGTTTCCTTCTTTATCCTTGAATGATGTCTTAACTTTTTCGTAGACGTGCTCTGTATCTCCATTTGGAAGTTTCTTAGTTTCTACGAAGCGGTAGCCTGGAATATCTTTCTTAGGTTGTTCACCGTCTTCTGTTGGATAGTTTGGAATTTCTTTACCATCTTTATCCTTGTGACTTGTCTTAACTTTCTCATAAACGTGTTCTACATCGCCATTTGGAAGTTTCTTAGTCTCTACGAAGCGGTAGCCTGGAATATCTTTCTTAGGTTGTTCACCATCTTCACTTGGATTTCCTGGAATCTCGTTTCCTTCTTTATCCTTGAATGATGTCTTAACTTTTTCGTAGACGTGCTCTGTATCTCCATTTGGAAGTTTCTTAGTTTCTACGAAGCGGTAACCTGGAATATCTTTCTTAGGTTGCTCGCCATCTTCACTTGGATTACCTGGAATCTCGTTTCCTTCTTTATCCTTGAATGATGT
>NZ_JAHUZC010000012.1:0-72172 GCF_019218685.1 Streptococcus vulneris
GAGTTCCTTAAAGGCAACCAAATCCTGACTCGCATGATTACTTTCATACTGGATGATCGAGTTGTCCAAGTTCTTGAGCTGGTTCATGAGGAAGTTATAGTTCATGACTGTACTGGTATGACTGCTTCCTGAATAGCTCACCAAGTCTGAAACCTTGTCCTTGGTCGTGTTCAAGAGCTCAATCTCACTCTTTAGATTGTCCCGTGAACTCTTTAAATCACTATGAAGGGTTGTAAACACCTGACCCGGTAACTTTGCATGATTGCTTGAATCAATCTGGTAGTAACCATCCTTGTACAGTAGGAGGTTAGTTGAGTAGTCATTCATCAGGTTGACCAGAGTTTGAAGAAGAGTCCCATGCACCTCTACTAGGTAATTGCGCATACTCGAGATGGCCTGACCTTGGAGATTTTGATTGTTGATGAAGTCTGTCATGGCCTTGTTTAGGCTCGCAACGGACTCTTCCCAAGCATTCATCGTCTTTTGACTTTCCACTTGAACAGAGGTAATATCATCAAATTTTATCTTGTAACTCATAGAACCTCCCTACTGCAAGCCAGAAAACAGTGTTTGTCCCAATGCTGTATCTGTACGGGCCAACTCTTTTCCTGTAGCTGCCATCAAGGCGATGTCTGTTCCCAATAAGGACGTATAGCTCGTCATCAACTGATAGAGCTCATTGAATTGTTCCTGATACAAATCGAGCACCTTGGATTCCGATGTCGTGTTGAAGTTTGGCTTACTCACTCCAGCCAAACTAGCCTGAGCCTTGGTCAAACTACTGATGTGCGCGTTAAATAGAACCTCAGATAATTGAATCGTTCCATACATGACCTTACCCCTCCTTCGTATGTAGTAGCTTCTCGATGAAATTTCCCAGATTGTTAATCTGACTTTGGCACCAACCAATAATACCATGTTCTTCATTCTTTTGATTTTCCAACCTAGTGATTTCATCACAGATGGCATCATAGAAGGTATTCATCTCCGTTTGAAAACTCGTGTAGTCACTAGAGAAGGTTTCCCACTGCTTGGTAAAATCATCCTTTTGTTTGCCTTGCCATTCTGGCTGAATATTTCGGTGCATGATGGGATACTTGATATTGTGAACATTTTGTTGGATTTCCCCTACAGACTTCTTGGCCGTACGAAGACGTTCCAATTTTTCATCGATGGAAGTAATCCGTGATTGGGCAGAGGAGATGCTGGCGGAGTAGGCATTCACTCTACCTTGAAGATAATAGATTTGATCATAGTCTATTTGCCCCATGTATTAGCCTCCTAGTTCATTTACTTCATTCAACTCAGCAACATTCCCTTTAGGAATATCTGTTGTAGAGACAACCGAAGCAATATGTTCTAACATAAGCTCATTATCATCATCGCTATAGCCCTCTTGAACAACCTTAAAAACATCTTCATGATTAAAGTAGATAAGGCTATCTCCTACCATTCCTTCTGGATAGAGACAGGCTCCGTAATCAAAACGGTAGAGATCTCCTTTGACGGATGCTGCAATCACACGAGCAATGATGAGCATCTTTTTAGTACTTCCCTTTAAAAATATTAGCGAGTGTAAATGGGAGGATTATCCTTCATTATTTCTTCTCCTAACTCTGTATTGCTTGATATCAAATCAAAAGGACAATCAGAGTCTATTTTATGACTCGCAATTTTTTTAGAAATCTTCTCAAAAAGAAGTAGCTCATTTTGAGAGTCATCATAATCTATGACTAGTAAGTAACTACTTTCTTCTTTCACTAGTATCTTTACGAAAAAGACATTATTAACTGAAGGAATTTCCTTAAAAATATTTGAAAGCTTGTTTTCAATCAACGTTGTATCCTCAATTGGCTTTCCAAAAAGTATTTTACGTGAATTGATTAAAGATAATATCGATTCTATATAATCTTTGTCCATAAAAACACTGATTTCACAAGGATTCAATACAACATATTTTACAGGTGAATTACGTTCTAGAAATTTATAAATATATACTATATCCACTTTGGCGAACTTAACACTTTTATTAAATAATGAACTAGATAAATTGATAGATTCAAAATCAGTAAATATAGGCAAATACTGTCTACCATCGCTACCATTTAATGTGATTAGAATATCAGAGCTATCACTTGTAGTAAAAGGTACCAACAAATATGATTTTGAAAGAGCAATAGCAAATTTCTTCCAGTCTGACTCCCTGTTATTTTCTTTATATATATTATATAAAAGATTCAAATCTAACATTAACTTCCTCATTCTTCTAATAAAGCATCAATTCTATTTAATAATGACGAAAATTGAGTATTACATTTTGTCATATATGT
This sequence comes from Streptococcus vulneris, assembly GCF_019218685.1. Classification (NCBI taxonomy): domain Bacteria; kingdom Bacillati; phylum Bacillota; class Bacilli; order Lactobacillales; family Streptococcaceae; genus Streptococcus; species Streptococcus vulneris. The sequence goes on from NZ_JAHUZC010000012.1 coordinate 2,331, forward strand.
AGCATCAGAATCAAGAATATAAAAATCCGATAAACCATCTCTTGGGAAAAACATACTTTTGTACATTTTTCGAAGTTTCTCTATACATTCATTTGGGAGTTCAGGATTTTCTATATTTTGTATGATTGCTATCATATTTTTAAGCGTCCCTATAAAATAATTAACATTATGACGCTGCTTATGTTCTGATAGAATCCCTAATAAGTCAATTAACAATTCTATTAGTTCTTCTTTGAAATTTACCATCACCTTATTCCTCCTAGATGTGTTGTATTATTAAGAATTCCATCAATAGTCCAGGGTTTATTGATAAATATCTGTTCTTTGCCACCAATATATACTCCTCCTTGAGATCCTGTAGGACCTTCATAATAGACGGTACCTTTTGGGAACTTAGTAGCATAGATATCAGTCAATTCTGATGTACCTGTTAAAACTCCTGTATCCCTATCAATCCACTGAGGTTTAACTGCGGACTCTATCCTAACTTTTATTACTGACTCAGGGATATCCCTTGTATAATATTGTCCTAAAGGACTGTCAGAATTTCCTGCTCTAAAAAAGACCGTATCCTCTTCTAATATTTTCACATTATATTTACCGCTAGCGAAACTTTTAGCTGCAGTTTCATTAATTTCTAGTAGTGGCCCAGGATTTTCAATCATATTGTAACTATATTCTCTTGGATTGGTGGACACCTTGTTCAAACTAAACTTGCTGGCTGCTGAGGAGACCGCATAACCTCCTACGATATTCCCGATAAAGTTTGCGGTTTGGGCATCTTCCTCACTTCCACCTAGGAGCTTAGTCCCATGATAGGCAACCTGACCCGCTGTATAGGCACCGGCTTCCCCTATCGCAAACTGGGTCAAGCCCTTGACAACGCTCTGAGTCTGCCCTATGGGAATCATGATAGCACTCGCCGTCACAAAGACATTCCCAACATCATGATACAGCTTGTCATTCCCCATGAAAAGCGTATCTCGGATGAGATTATAGGATTTCGTATGGGTATCCCCTGCATTTCCAAGTTGGATGTTATGAATCCCTTCCCCTGCATTAGACGCCCCATAAGCCGCTGTTCCAATTCCTGCGGTTAAGCCAGCCCCAACAACCAAGGGTGTCGCTGCCCCCATAGTTGCCCAAATTGCTAAAGCACCAATCGCAACGGTCACCACACCAATAGCTAGGTCTTTCCAACCGTTCTTGGCTCGATCCTCTGCAGCCAAGGCCTCAAAACGAACCTTGTCCCGCTCCTGAGCAGCTTGTACGCGTTCAACACGACTCTCCATCTGCTTACTCGCCTGTTGGTAGGCCATCGCAAAGCGTTGAACAGACTGGAGTTTGGCAAAATCACCCGACTGATAAGTCCCTACAGTCCGTGTCTTCCCTGCATGCTCTGCGATCAAGGCCTTGGTCGCCGACAAGAGTTCCTTAAAGGCAACCAAATCCTGACTCGCATGATTACTTTCATACTGGATGATCGAGTTGTCCAAGTTCTTGAGCTGGTTCATGAGGAAGTTATAGTTCATGACTGTACTGGTATGACTGCTTCCTGAATAGCTCACCAAGTCTGAAACCTTGTCCTTGGTCGTGTTCAAGAGCTCAATCTCACTCTTTAGATTGTCCCGTGAACTCTTTAAATCACTATGAAGGGTTGTAAACACCTGACCCGGTAACTTTGCATGATTGCTTGAATCAATCTGGTAGTAACCATCCTTGTACAGTAGGAGATTAGTTGAGTAGTCATTCATCAGATTGACCAGAGTTTGAAGAAGAGTCCCATGCACCTCTACTAGGTAACGGCGCATACTCGAGATGGCCTGACCTTGGAGATTTTGATTGTTGATGAAGTCGCTCATAGCCTTATTTAGACTAGCGATGGCCTCTTCCCAAGCATTCATCGTCTTTTGACTTTCCACTTGAACAGAGGTAATATCATCAAATTTTATCTTGTAACTCATAGAACCTCCCTACTGCAAGCCAGAAAACAGTGTTTGTCCCAATACAGTATCTGTACGGGCCAACTCTTTTCCTGTAGCGGACATCAAGGCGATGTCTGTTCCCAATAAGGACGTATAGCTCGTCATCAACTGATAGAGCTCATTGAATTGTTCCTGATACAAATCGAGCACCTTGGATTCCGATGTCGTGTTAAAGTTTGGCTTACTCACTCCAGCCAAACTAGCCTGAGCCTTGCTCAAACTACTGATATGCGCGTTAAACAGAACCTCAGATAATTGAATCGTTCCATACATGACCTTACCCCTCCCTTGTATGTAGTAGCTTCTCGATGAAATTTCCCAGATTGTTAATCTGACTTTGGCACCAACCAATAATGCCATGTTCTTCGTTCTTTTGATTTTCCAACCTAGTGATTTCATCACAGATGGCATCATAGAAGGTATTCATCTCCGTTTGAAAACTCGTGTAGTCACTGGAGAAGGTTTCCCACTGCTTGGTGAAATCATCCTTTTGTTTGCCTTGCCATTCAGGCTGAATATTTCGGTGCATGATGGGATACTTGATATTGTGAACATTTTGTTGGATTTCCCCTACAGACTTCTTGGCCGTACGAAGACGTTCCAATTTTTCATCGATGGAAGTAATCCGTGATTGGGCAGAGGAGATGCTGGCGGAGTGTTGATTCACTATACCTTGAAGATAATAGATTTGATCATAGTCTATTTGCCCCATGTATTAGCCTCCTAGTTCATTTACTTCATTCAACTCAGCAACATTCCCTTTAGGAATATCTGTTGTAGAGACAACCGAAGCAATATGTTCTAACATAAGCTCATTATCATCATCGCTATAGCCCTCTTGAACAACCTTAAAAACATCTTCATGATTAAAGTAGATAAGGCTATCTCCTACCATTCCTTCTGGATAGAGACAGGCTCCGTAATCAAAACGGTAGAGATCTCCTTTGACGGGTGCTGCAATCACTCGAGCAATGATGAGCATCTTTTTAGTACTTCCCTTTAAAACAATAACACTGCCTAGTGGTAATAATTTAGTATCTGACATAAATAACCTCTCTAAATTTCTAATAATTGAACGGATTCATAATGATCTGGATAAAGAATATAACCCTGGTTCGGTTTCAGTGCCGGCTCATTTGTGATGTAAGGATAGCGAGTATGATCTTGATCACTGATACGTACACCAAGAAAAACTTGTTCTACTAGCTGATTAACTAGTTTGACAAAATTATCGTAATTGTTCGCTACTAGATCTTGGTAGGCGCCTATAAAGAGCAAGGTTACTCCATACTGAGCTCCTTCACTAAGGAGTTGCTTGAAGTCCAGTTCACTCACTCCAGCCGCCATAGCCGTCGCAGCAATATCAGGTATCAAAATTAACCATTTTGGATAGTCCTGATTTGGAGACGCAACCCGTTTCTTAAAGTCTTCTAATATCGTCTTCATGACATTATCAACCTCTAAAGAAGTATCAAATCGTTGAATACCATCAAAGAACTGACTGTTAATACGCTGACTAGGATCTAAAATAACAGTATTATACACTCCTGATAAACGGTTTAGGTGATATTCTAGTAATTTATAGTAATTCGTTACAAAAGCAGGACTGTCTGAGGCTATAAGCATAGGTCGCTCGAAACTAAAGATTGCTGGAACAACGGCTTCTCTTTCGAGTCCCAAGATAAAGTCTTGACTGCTTTCTAAGATTTCTGCCATGATTTCTTTGGTTACCTTTTCTGGTAACATTGGGATACCTGCAGGAAGCGGTCCATCGTATGCCACAGCCATTGCTTCTTGTTCTGCACGAACTTCCTTTATGTAGTCCGTATAATGTTCACTGCTGTATGGCAACATCACTTGGAATTGGACAATATCATCAAATTTAGCTATGGCACGGCCTTTGATTTCATCGAGTGGAATATTTGAACGTCCTACTACACTTGATAAGTCACTGGTATCAAATAAGAAGAGAGAAATCTTGGTCTTAAAGTTCGATTGTAGCTGTAGACGCATCGCATTGAGACGGGAAAGTGTCACAACCAGATAGATTCCTAGAGAGGCACCATCTCGAGAAATGACATTTAAAGTATCATAAAAGGCATCGACAAATGGGGCATCCATCACACTATCAAAACCATCTATCTCTATGAAAATAGTTGGAAAACTCTCATCTGACAACTGATTGTATTGCCTTAGATTTGTGGCTCTTGCTTGCGAAAGAGCATGTTTCCGAGTTTTTATCTCTCTATTCAAGAATCGAAGAGATTTCATGATTTTCTCAGTTTCATCCAAGGTGAAATAATCTGCAACATGAGGAAAATCTGAAATAGAGATTAAGCCACTGGTACCAAAATCATAGAGGTAGAAATGGACCTGTTCTGGTGTGTGCTTACGAATCACATCCATCGCAAAGTTCTGTAGAAAAGTGGACTTACCGAATCCTGGACTAGAAACCAACAAAATATGACCTCTTTGTTCCATATTGAAGTAAAGGGGAGATTGTTCCTGTCTTTCTGGAATATCTTGATACCCAATTAAAATAGGTTGCAATGCCTCTGAACGTCCCCAATAATCCTTGTAGTTAGTCGATTGTGTATCTTTAGCATATATCTTCTCTTCAAGTGGTGGCAACCAAGGACTGGCTACCTGATGAATATGAAGACCATCAAAGACTTCACGGGCTTTTTCTACAATGGCGTCTAATTCTGTTGGAACAGCCTTTGCTTCTTTTTTATTGACTAAACCACTCAAATCTTTATTAATGGCATTGTATTGACCATTACTTGTAATCTCATACACAGTTGTGTTTTTTTGAACATGATTTCGTCCTTCTGGATTATAATCCGCACCTGACCAAGCGCTTTGGAATAACTCATAGATTTCATTGTTTCCGACTTGAAGATAGGCTCTACCTGTCTGGGTAATTTCTGCGGCATCAGGTGTTTTGATTACTTCTCTAGAATCTGCAGCATCCTGTACTTTAAGAGCTATTTTAAACTTAGAGTTCGACCAAATTTGATCGTTGACAACCCCACTAGGTTTTTGGGTTGCTAAAATTAATTTAACCCCCAATGATCGACCAATACGAGCTGTAGAGACTAATTCATCCATGAAATCAGGTTGATTCGCCTTCAACTCTGCAAACTCATCACTAATGATTAATAGATGTGGTAATGGTTCTTTGACCTTCCCTTCCTTGAAGAGTTTCATATACTGGTTGATATGATTAACATCATTTTCTGCAAAAATACGCTGACGTTTCTTCAGTTCAGCCTGGATAGATACCAGAGCTCGATTAGCCTGGTTGCCATCCAAGTTTGTAATCGTACCAACGACGTGAGGGAGATCTGCAAAGAGATTAGCCATCCCTCCACCTTTATAGTCAATCAAGAGGAAAGCAACCTCATACGGATGGTAGTTCACAGCTAAAGATAGAATGTAGGACTGAATAAGCTCAGACTTCCCTGATCCCGTAGTACCAGCAATCAATCCATGAGGCCCATGCGCCTTCTCATGGATGTTTAGATAAAGAATATCATCTCTACCTCGAACTCCTAGAGGAACAGCCATTGTTTGGAAAGTTTCATTGTCTTGCCATCGTTTTAAAAGTTCTAGTTCCTCTACCTTATTGACTCCATACATCTCTAGGAAGGTAATACTATTCGGAATCGAATTACGCAAAGTCTGAACATGATGAATACCCGCAAGATTTCTCGCAAAATTTTCCTTTTCCGATAAACTTACAGGAGGAAGAGGCGTAATTTCTTTATTTGTATAATTGCCATCCTGAAGTAATACTGTACCTTTTTTATCTCCTCGATAGTCAACAACTGTCTTAACGTGTTCTGGTAGACTCTCAAGTACTTCTTCTACGAAAACATAATGAATCCCTAAATGGGATAAATCTTCATTGATGTACTCCATAATGTTGTGATCCAACATCAGGCTTAAATCTGTAAGAAAGAGAATATAATGAGGGGTGTATTGCTTTTCTTTCCCTTTATCCTGCTCACTATCTAACTTTCTATCTTTAATAACTTGATAGAGCGACGTTAATAGTTGATCTCGAGTACGTTGATTGTAAACAAAACCACGGCTATTTAGTGCTTTTATTTTCGTATGAGGTAGCCATCGGCTCCAATTCCATAACTCAAACTCTTCCTCTCGGAAAATTGGAATAAACTGTAAATCATGGTAACTTTGAAAAGTCGCTAATTGCATCATCATCTGTTGAACTTGTTCAATCACTATTTGCCGTGTTCCGATATAGCCCGTAGGATTTGTTAATGTATGTGTAATAGGTACCTGCTTAGTCACACGATAGTAGGAAAGTAGTTCTTGAATTTTTTGGTTAGCAGCTACATTATATTTTGTTAATTCAGAATCTGAATACTCAATAGAAAAACTAGAATTAACTTCACCCAAACCCAAACGATAAGACAGAAAATCAAAATGATAAAGTGTCTTTTCGTAAATACGTCTATCCGTTTTTTCTACCATTTCTAAAATCTGATCCATGCCAGGGAAATGATACACCAAAGCCTTAACTTGTTCTTTACGTAGGTTAGCTAATTGTGAATACTTGGTTTCCAAGTATTTCATATACTCAATAATTTTCTGTTCTTGAAGTTCCTTATGTGATTTTTTATCAGAAAAATAAGTATGAATGGAAGTCCCAATAGTAATGACAGACATCCCCATCATCATGAACATCATGCCACCACTACGTGTGAAGTAAACCGTTAGTATCGTAAAGACAATCATCGCCAAAGGGGTAATAATCAATCTTAGTAACGATTGTTTGTTGCCTTCATCATCTGTTGGTGCCGAAGCAATCGTTACTTTATCCTCGGGTTCTCTCAGAATAATCCGTGGAGAGCGATGAAATTCTTTTGAACGATCTTCGACCATTACTTCAGAAAAAGGCAGTAAGCTCGTCTCAATAGAAAATAGTGAATGAATCGATAAGATTTGTTTTTGAACGGATAAAGCTAGACCTTGTTCAAAAACAAGTTGGTCCATATCTTGAATATTTTGCGTCCCTGTTCTTCTTTCACCATTAAGATAATATGGACTAGCACTATAAATCGTCTTATTTGTCCCATCAAAGCTCAAAATGATTTCTATAGGAAAATCAACTAAGCGAATAGTCGCTTCTTTCTTATCTGATAAATATAGTATTTTTTCGGGAAGAAGGTAATACTCGGTGTTTTTAATAATCAATAAGGATACACTTATATCTTCAGCTATGGAAACCAAATGATACCCATAAGAATAAGTCTCTCCGAGCAGTTCAACTCCCGTTTCCTTGACTTCCAACACCACATTTTCAAGAATAGGAAGATAGATATTAGAAGCTATAGAAGGCCCCAGTTGATAGGTATTCCCTGTATAGAGTGGATAAACATTGTCTTCAAAAAATAAATAATTCATAGACCACTCCTATCTTGACTCTGTTGAAGTTGAAGTCGTATTCGACTTATTCGTCTCTGGTGTTAGGTAGTTTTTCTTCAATTCTTCCAATTTACTCTTATAATTGTTTAGTTGCTCAGTACGTTGTTCAGATGTGAGGTTAGGGTTTCTCTGAACTTCATCAACCTTTTTGGTAAGACCATACATCAATAATTGTGGGTCATCTAAGTAACTTGCAATATCTATAGCTTCATCAACTTTCGACTGCCCAATTAAAACCCAGTAACGAAGATAGTCTGTACTTGATTGAGTTGATATTTTGGATAGCTCTGTCTTTTGCGTTTCTGTTAAAGGCTCTGTTTTAATGACGGAATAAGCCACCATATAAGCATCATCTTGACTAAGTGATTTAGAATCTGTATTTTTAACAGTAGATACAACCGATGAATAATCTTGGTTTACAAAAGCCAAACGTAAACCTGAAATCATTTGTTGATTAGGCATAGCGAACAATGCAAAGTAAAACACTCCAACAATTGATAGCACTCCAATAAATGATGCAATAATGGTAGTCCACTTCAACCGCGACACAAGTTTATTAGGAACACGTGAGAATTTTTCTTTATTTTGTTCCTTTTCTTCTAAGTATTTTTCTAGTAGTAATGCTATAATTTCATCCAAGTTTTCAGACTTCATGATAGTCTCACAAAACAGTTTTCCTTTATAAAATGGCGACTGTCCCTCCACTAATTTTTCATAACTTACCTTTTTATCTAATAGAGATACTATCATAGCTTTAAAGTTAACTGTAAACGCCTCCAGCTTCAATGCATCATAGGGAGGCACTTGCCCTTTAACACCACGAAAAATGAATAGAGGGTTCCCATTTCGTGAAAACACTAAATTACTAGGTGATAATTCATAAGTATAAATTGAATCCTTCAGCGAGTTAAATAATTGACCAACATTGATCAGATGACGTAATTTTTCTTCCTCAATCATCGTAGTCAGCTTATCCCAAGAATAATATTCATCAGTCAATAGACTTTCAATCGTTAGTTTACCTTCTTCCTCAATAACATTTTGATTCACAAAATAAGGTTGTATTGCTGTTAATAAAGCATAAGCTATTTCACGATTTCCCTTGATATCTCCAACTACTAATTCAATTTTTTGAACTTCCATACCTGACTCCCTTACTATATTCTTTCCAGGTTTAATAAAACTCCGTCTTTCACTAATACTAGACTGCTCGTACTAGCAAGAATTTCTCCTGACTGTTGATTTCTTACACTTGGATTCATTACCTTAATTCCAATACCATAAGTATCTGAGACGATTTGTATCAATTCTTTAATCGTTAACTCAGTAGGGACCCTTAAATCTAATATTTTAGATAAAAAAGGCGAACAATCCAGACTAATATTGATGTACTCTTCCATATAAAACTCCTAAATCTATTATGCTATGCCTATTATATCACGCAAAACATGAATATTAAAGAACTTTCTATTTATAAAAAGAGATACATTTTGTATCTCCCTTTATGTATTTTTCTATCGACTTTATTGTTTAGCTATATGTAACTTTTTATAAAAGAGCGAGTAAATTGTGACAATCATCCCTAGTATAAACAATAAAATTGCAGTCCAAGAAACAGGAGACTTTACGTTTTTAAGTGAAACAGTCTTTTTATCACTGTGGTTGATTTGAATCTGATTGGTAAATAAAGCAGACTGATACTCATTAACGATATTCTCCGATTCCACTTTAGTGCTAAATAAGTTTGTTTTAACTAATTGATACTTTTCTTTATCCAATTTTTTAGTTGTATCAATCAATTTATATGTCTCAGGATGAAATAACTTTGTCAAATTACTCTCCTGTTCAAAGTACTGAATCTCTGTTTTCTTGGTATTCTTATCTAAAGACGTATCTATTTGCAAAGATCCATCGTTTGCAAAAGCAACACTACCTTTTGTAAAAATTGAAAACAATAGAAAGATAAAGACAATCTTTTTTTTCATATTACTTGCTATCCTTAACTTGGCGATACAAGAAAATATTTACAAGTCCCAAAGCAATTGTTAGAACAACAATTACCATTACTGACTGAACAACTCCGTTTTGCTGATTAATGAATAATCTCACTACACCTTCAAGATATGTTAACGGAGAAAGAGTTGTTAAAATAGGAGCTGGATTCACATAATATTCATCAAATAATTGAGTTGCTGAAATGATATAAAGCAGTAATAGACTTATGCTTATCAAAAATCCAAGACTTTTTAGTTTATCAAGAAGGATATTCAGACTATATGTCATCATTAGACTCACCAAGACAAGAAGCATTACAAACCAGCTCAATTGACCTACAGAGAAAGCAAGTTTAACTCCAGAAACAATCGCAATTATAGAACCAACAGCTACTGAAATCACACTTAGGAAGAACATTGGTCCAGAAGAATTTCTCCATGACAAACGGTCCTTCAAACTGATTAACCTTTGCAATTCTTCTTTATCTGCATGTTGGAAAAGATAGACAACAACTAGGCTAACAAGATAGCTGATTAAGATAACAAGGAGTCCTGATCTCTCATCTTGACGATTCGTCTGTGACGGTCTATTGGTCGCAGCTGATACAACATTCCCAATTTTAGAAGCATCAACAGGATTTGACAAATATTCATAGACTGCATCATTTTTCGTATTACCCGTTCTAGTATTGCTCAAAACAGTAGAAAAGTTTTTAAGGAATTCTTCGTTTGAACCATATTCACTAGACATGATATTTTTCAATTCAGAAACGCGTGCACTTAATGATTTTCCGTCTTTTTCCAATGTATTAACATCATTCGTCAACTGAGTCATAGTAGCTTGTATCGTCTCAGAAACAGCTTGGTTTGCTTTTGTATTGTCCATCAAGGTTTTACTAGCTGAAATCAGTGTACCTAGGTCCCTGTTCATATCCATACTAACATTAACCATACTAGTATTATCTACTTTTTCTGTTGCAACAAAACTAGGTTTACCTTTAATCGTTGTATCCACTAATTTGGTCTGTTCAATTAACTGTCTTAACTGAGTTATTAGATCATTGGTTGTTGTTCTCAGCTGTTCGATGTTAGATGTTAATTTCTCAGCATTGGCTAATCGTGACTGAATATCCGTCAATTTTTTATCAGAAATCTTCAAATCTGATTTTAGAGCTTCTACTGTAGTTGCTTTGATTAGATTGGTCACAATGGTCTTGAGGTCATCATTATTTGCTAAGGCAGCAAGAGAACCTTCTGCTGGAACAAACGTAGTGTCTGTGTACGTATTTTTAGATAAATCTAAGCCGTAATACGCAGTAACAAGTCCTGATAACTGTAGATACGCCTCAACATCTTTATAAACCGCTTGAGTTAGCTTGGTAGGATTGTACTCCCAGTTAGAAATAATGTCTTGCATCTCATAATGACGATTCAAAACTTTTTTTTCTGTTTGATTTATCTTAGTAGTCGTGATGGTCTTCGTAATTGTAATAATTTCTGTTGGTTTCTGCACATCAGGCGTAGAGGAACCTGAAGCTACAGAAGTAGCTGGACTAACAGGCGCAGCATGAACTGTCTCATTCTCTATTTTATCTTTTTCTACATAAGGGGCATCTTCCTTTATAACTTTTACATCTTCTGTCGTATCTAATTGATACTTAACAAGCACAGGTGACAAGACATTGAGATCATTTTCATTCTTGATTCCTAGTGTGTATGAAATAGTCATACCTGGAGATACTTCACCAGGGAAAGATACCTGATAACTACCTCCTCCAAGATCAGAAAATCCAAAATTTGATTCTTTAAGATAGTATCCGCTTGGTACTGTTATCTTTAATTTTGAAATTTTTCCTTCAAACGAAGGTAAAGTTAGCTCACGTTTTGTTGTGCTCTTAGACTTAATGTCATTCTTTAACTGAGAGAATTCTTCATTTTCAAGTGTTGTAGATTGCAAAGTTGGCAAATCTTTCCCTATCTTCTTACTATACCACCGTATAAAAGCACTAATATTTTTCAAATGTTGTTTATCAGTATCTGACAAAGAGAGATTATTTATAGTTGTATCATCGTAGTATACACTTGGCCATTTACTAGTAATTTGATTTTGCATACTAGTATTTAACGACTTGATATAACTTCCAAGAGTTTTATTAGCTCCATCTACCGCTGATGGGTTTTTAGCCAAGGAAGACTCTACTGCTTCTCTAATCTTTGTATCATAATTTGATAAGGTATCATCAATTTCCTTATTATTCTTCTTCAAACTTTCTAGAAGTTTTGCGATATCTTTGTTATAGGAAGAAGCCTTATCAGTGGTTTCTTTCCAAATAGCTGGCTCTGAAAAATTATTATTAAATTGAGTGTTTATAGCAGCCAATTGAGATAATTGTTTCTCAACTGATAATTTGGAAAAGTCTTTATCATAGTTGGACAAAGCCTGTTCTCTAGTATTCAAGGAATTATCCCATTTTTTTTGTTGCTTATCTATTCCATTTATTGTTTCCTCATATGTCTTATTAACAGAATCAATTGATTTAAAGGCATCATTTGTATTTAACAGGGTCTTGTTAAATGACGAATACGATGATAAGAGATTATTCGGTGATGAACCCAACCCATTAAACTGTTGACCATATTGAGCAAGAGGATCCACTAACTTATTATTAAAAGAAGTCAGTGACTCATGTTCATTTGTAACTACATCTGCAACCTGGCCTTGTGCTGTTTTCAAATTCCCGATAATACTAGTGAAATAAATATTAATCAAATCCTTATTAAAGAGCTCTTTGAAAGCTACTACAGCTTGTTCAGCCTGTTTGACAGTCAGTTGGTCACTTGATTGAATTTGATATTGAAACTTCGCCTGAACAGGGGAAGTTGATTCGATTGCTAAAGCTTCTTCTGAAAATTTACTTGGCAAGACTATCATCAACTGATAAGTCTCATTTTTTAGACCGCTTTCAGCGATTGACCTAGAAACAACTTCCACTTTGTAATTATTTTTAGCTATGAACGAATTTACTAAAGTATTCGCAATGTTAATCGGTTGTCCATTATATACCTTACCCGTATCTTCATTAACAATAGCTACTTTAATAGGGGCTTGTTGCACCGAGGAATCTGAGTTCGTTCGGCTGATAGGTGTTGGTTTTACAATTGCAAAGAAGGATACTATCATTGTCACAAATAACAGTAGCATCCCTAAGCTAAATAAAACTTTCTTTCTCACATTTTCTCCTTAATTAAATATAGTAAAAAAGTTGAGGATTTCTCCTCAACCTCAACTTTAGATTATTGAAGACCAAAGTTTCTAGATAAGTCTTGGTCATTTTGTTGCATCGCTTGAGCAGTCTTATCAAGTTGTGTATTGATTTGTTGCATTAAATCAGCAAAGTTTTCAACCTTTGGTTTCAATTCAGAGAATTGTTGATCAAAGCCTTGGAACGCAGCACCTTCCCATTCCGAACGCAAGGTATCTTGCAAGCGTTGAAGATTGCTCAAAATAACTCTGATATCGTTTGCAGCTTTTCCATATTCACGTGCACGTGATTGGAGGGTTTCTGGAGATACACGAATTTGTCCTGACATATTTTTACTCCTATGTTTTTTGTTTTATTATAACATTATTTCATATATGAATCAAGGATTTTTGGAAAAAAATTTATAGTATTAATCCATAATTAAAGTCATATAGAATACAATAAATAGTTACTTATAAAATACAGCATAATTTTTTCGATTTATTACTTCTGTCAATATTTAGAAAATTTAAAAATCTTTAAATTTTAAATTACCTTTACTCTAAATCAAAAGGTAATATTTCAGATTTTCATTCATTTCTTTCCATCTTTTGCTCTAATCCCTTATTACACGTAAAAAGAAGCCTTTCGGCTTCCTTTCTTACAAGACTTTTGCTGAAGTACGAATAATTTCTTCTACTTGAATATTCTCTGATTCAAATTTTTCTTTCAAGGCTGGTAAATCAATTGATCCATCGATTTGAACTTCTATAATCACCTTACCATCTTTACGCGGAATATTGACTGTATGCGAGATATTCAACTTTTCTTCTACAATCAAAGAAATAATTTTTCCAAGAACGCCAATTTCGTTTTCCGTAACAAAGCGCACACGAATTCCTTCCTCACCATAACCAGCAATTTCAAGAAAGGCTTGGAAAACATCACGGTCCGTAATAACCCCATAGACTTGATGGTTATCTACTACAGGAAGAATACCAATCTTATTTTTCAACATCAGATAAGTTGCATCCTCTAGACTCGCATAGCCTGAAACAGTGACAACTTCGCGAATCATCACATCTTTTACTTTTGTCTTATTTAGAAGATAGTTCATCTCATAGATAGAAAGACTGGTTGCTTTGGATGGACTAGCTTGCGCAATGGTTCCTTCAGTTACCAAACCAACTAATTGATCATTTTCGATAACAGGCAAGCGATGCAACCCTTGCTCTCTCATCAAATCTGCTGCATGAGATACTGTTGTATCTGGACTAATATACACTACCTTACGGGTCATAAAATCTTTAACTGCCATGAGACTTCTCCTTTTCTGTTCTTATCCCTATTATACAATCTTTTTGTAAATCTATCAAACGCTTACATTTCTTTTTCAAAATTCAGAAAAGTATGAATAAGCTAGCAAAAAGAGCTCTGAAATCGAGCTCTGTGAATGAAGGGTAGACACACTTCATTCTGTTCCATTTCAATGATTAGAAGCTAACCTTCCAGTGCAGATGAGAATTGCTTTGCAATCTCAATATGCAGACTAAAATAATCCCCTGGATTTGATGACTGCTTCGCAATCTCTATTCACCGACTAAAAAGGTCCCCCGGACTATAATGATGATTGCTTCGCAATCTTCATTTGCAACCTAAACTAGTCTCCCAGACTAGTTTAGCCACCCAGATATGCTTTTCTGACTTCTTCTGATGAAGCGAGTTCTTTTCCTGTTCCTGATAGAACGATTTTCCCTGTTTCCAGTACATAGCCTCGGTCAGAGATAGCGAGTGCTTTATTAGCATTTTGTTCAATCAAGAGGACAGTTGTTCCTTGCTTCTGGATATCTTGAATGATATCAAAAATCTCTTGGATAAAGATTGGGGCAAGTCCTATTGATGGTTCATCTAAAAGAAGAAGTTTTGGTGTTGACATAAGAGCGCGTCCCATGGCAAGCATTTGTTGTTCTCCTCCTGAAAGAGTGGCTGCGTCCTGGTTCTTGCGTTCTTCAAGACGTGGGAAGCGTGAAAAGACCTTCTTCAAGTTAGCTTGATTTTCTTCACGGTTTTTCTTTAAGAAAGCTCCCATTTCTAGATTTTCCATAACAGTCAAGCCAGGAAAGACGTGGCTTCCTTCTTCGGCATTTTGAAATCGGAAATATTTTATGGCTATAAGAAGACGTTTACGTCTCTTAAGCAATTAGAACAAGCTATTGTAGACTACATTGATTACTACAATAATAAACGAATTAATGTAAAACTAAAAGGACTTAGTCCTGTGCAATACAGAACTAAATCCTTTCAATAATTATTTTTCCAACTTTTTGGGGTAGTACACAACGTTCTCTCTTAAACTTAAATCTTAACGGAATCTTTATCCTTGAGCATATAGCGTTTTAAACGAGTTAAGCTAGCTAACCAGTACAATAGACCTCCAAAAATTGCAGTGAAGCCACTACCAGTTGTGAGCAGGAACATAGGACTCTGGATGTGCTTTGTTACAGGGTTATAAACAAATAGTACCGCAACTAACAAGGAAATGATTACACAAGATAA
Organism: Streptococcus vulneris; assembly: GCF_019218685.1. Classification (NCBI taxonomy): domain Bacteria; kingdom Bacillati; phylum Bacillota; class Bacilli; order Lactobacillales; family Streptococcaceae; genus Streptococcus; species Streptococcus vulneris. Next base: position 17,562 of record NZ_JAHUZC010000012.1, read on the forward strand.
TCCTACCAGATTAAAGCCATTTGTAAACTCATAAGCTTTATGTCCCTCAAGGAAATAGGCTGAACGCAAATCGAGTTTTCGTTTTCTCAAGATAAAGTAGTCGACAACGATCATTCCGATAATGGGTCCTTGAATATAAGCGGCTAGTGAGATGAAGGAACCGAAGTACTCTTCCACTCCTCCCCAAATTGTAAGTAGGCTCACGTATACCATGGCAATCCAAACCATTAGTTTATAGCTTACTTTGGGCATCCCACTTTTTACAATCATACAGTTCACGTATGATCCTGTCCCTTGGGTTCCAATATTTGCAAAGGCTACTAGTAGTAAACTTAAAAGGGCAAAGGTAGGTGTGCTTAGAGTTGATAGCATGGTTGTTGGATCACTTTCATAAACACCTGTTTTGACAAACATGGCTAGAGCCATGACTCCACCTGTCGCAGCAAAGAATGGAGCAACAACCCCATATGACAAGGCTGTAGCCCAATAGCCACTGCGTTCTGATTTTGCCAAACGTGGTAAGACAAAGGCTTGTGTAGACCAAGAAAAGGCTACGGCCACATTTCCTTCCCCTGACATCATAAAACGTTCAATCGGTGTCAAATTTTCTTGGATGGCAGGTTGGACATTCATAATATCGCTAATCGGAACCGCAACAAAACAGATTCCAACGATGATTAGCCCAACAAATAACAAGGCAACCACCAGAAAGCGATTAGTACCTTTAATCACATCTGGGCCCCCAAGAGCAATCAGCGTTCCAAGGAGAACACAGAGGGTGCCTAGAATCGGTGCCCATACTCCCTTGTCTAAACCAAGCCCAAAATTATTTGCCAAATGAATCATGGAGCTGGCAAAAAGATCAGCGGTAACGGCGTACCAACCAAAATTCGCCAGACTAATCACGGTTGATAGAATGGCCACCCCTTTTTTACCTAGAACGGCTCTCAACCAAATCCATAAATCAATTCCATATTTAACAGCAAACAAAATAGGGAGACATTCAATAAAGACCCAGATAATGTTAAAACTAAAAATATTAATCAACATTTGATTAAAGGTTAAATATTGAGCCACATAGGCTCCTTGGGTATAACACCAGGTTGCGATGGCAAAACCACTTGTCGATAGGAAGAGATCCCAGAAAGAATACTGACGATCCTTGTTGGTCATGGGAACGATTCCCGTTATGGTCTCCTGTTGAATGAAGTCATTCATCTTGGACATTTTATTGAATACCTCCTGTCATGGCTAAGATAATCAGAATATGATTGACTATCATATCAATTACTTATGTAAAATAAACTTTTAAGAAAGGGGAGATAAATACACATAGATTAAGGCTTTCATTTTTATAGTCATTTTTTAGTTTCTCCTACAACTAATTGTTCAAGTTCAATACCAATTCTTATTTTGTCATTCCTCCGACTAAAAATTAATTTTAGTTGACCATACTGCCCACTATAATGGTACCAAATACAGAGAAACTTTCCTAATGGATTCACTTAAAATAATCCTCACAAAAGAGTGATAGTATGATGTTCCAAACACCTGAGCTAGATAGCTGTATTTCGTTTTCACGTTTGGAATTTCTTCTACAGAAATTTCAAATACCTGTTCAGCCTATTCTACCGTATCAATAAAGATTTTCTAAATTCTCTAGTAAGAGGGACGTTTCTAATCAATCCTCTATTCTTAAATCGTAACGGAATCTCGATCCTTGATCATATAGCGTTTTAAAGGAGTTAAGCTAGCTAACCAGTACAATAAACCACCAAAAATCGCAGTAAAGCCACTACCCGTTGTGATTAAAAAGATTGGGCTTTGAATCTGTGCTGTTACAGGGTTATAAACAAATAGTACTGCAACCAACAAGGAGATAAATACGCAAGATAAGCCAACTAAGTTAAATCCTTTGGTAAACTCGTAAGCATCGTGTCCTTCAAGGAAATAAGCTGAACGCAAGTCAAGTTTTCGTTTTCTCAAGATAAAGTAGTCGACAACGATCATTCCGATAATGGGTCCCTGAATATAGGCGGCTAGGGAGATGAAAGAGCCGAAATACTCTTCTACTCCTCCCCAGATGGTGAGTAGGCTCACGTAAACCATGGCAATCCAAACCATTAGTTTATAGCTTACTTTGGGCATCCCACTTTTTACAATCATACAGTTCACATAAGATCCTGTACCTTGGGTTCCAATATTGGCAAAGGCTACTAATAGTAAACTTAAAAGGGCAAAAGCAGGTGTGCTTAGAGTGGAAAGCATCGTCGTTGGATCACTTTCATAAACACCTGTTTTGACAAACATGGCTAGAGCCATGACTCCACCTGTCGCAACGAAGAATGGAGCGACAACCCCGTATGATAAAGCTGTAGCCCAATAGCCACTACGTTCTGATTTTGCCAAACGTGGCAAGACCAATGCTTGTGTAGACCAAGAGAAGGCAAAAGCAACATTTCCTTCCCCAGAAAGCATGAAGCGTTCTAATGGCGTTAAATCTCCTTGGGTAGCTGGTTGAATATTCATAATGTCAGTGATAGGCACAGCTACAAAACAGATTCCAACGATAATGAGACCGACAATCAACAAGGCAATGACCAAGAATCTATTGGTCCATTTGATCACTTCTGGACCTCCAAGGGCAATCAGCGTTCCAAGGAGAACACAGAGAGTACCTAAAATCGGTGCCCATACTCCCTTGTCTAAACCAAGCCCAAAATTATTTCCCAAGTGGATCATAGAATTGGCAAAAAGATTAGCCGCAACGGCGTACCAGCCAAAGTTAGCTAAGCTAATAATGGTTGATAGCAAGGCTACCCCTTTTTTTCCTAAGACAGCCCTCAACCAAATCCACAAATCAATTCCATATTTAACCGCAAACAAGATTGGGAGACATTCGATAAAAACCCAGATAATGTTAAAGCTAAAAATATTAATCAACATTTGATTAAAGGTCAAATATTGAGCCACATAAGCTCCTTGGGTATAACACCAAGTTGCAATAGCAAAACCACTTGTCGATAAGAAGAGATCCCAGAAAGAATACTGACGATCCTTGTTGGTCATGGGAACAATTCCCGTTATCGTCTCCTGTTGAATAAAGTCATTCATCTTAGACATTTTATTGAATACCTCCTGTCATGGCTAGGATAATCAAAATGAGGTTGACTATGACTAGGGCGATGACTATAGTAAAATCACTTTTTAAAAATGGCTGAGCAAACACATAGTTTGGTGATTCCATTTCTTCTAGCCTTCTTTTCGTTTCATTTGCTACTAATTCTTCAATTTCAGATGTCGGTTTCATCTCAATTCTCCTATAAGTATAAATCTAATGCAAGTTTTCCATACTGCTTGGTATAACGATACCAGATATAAAGAAATTCACCTACTGGTTTTCCAACGCTTTCTTGGAACAAGGCCCACAAAAACCAATAATATGAAGTCACTGAGACATAGGCAAAATAGTGACGTTTGGTTCTCTTGTCTGGAACTTCTTTTAAATAGATTTCAAGTACCTTTTCAGCTTCTTCTACTGTATAATTTGAACACCCGATAAAGGTTCCTAAATCTCCTGCTGGATCTCCCATACCAGAATATTCCCAATCAATCAAGCTCATTTCTCCAGCTTCATTCAACAAAAAATTTGGGCTATAAGAATCTCCGTGGCAGAGAACCTTTTTCGCTTTATCTTCTTGTAAAAGCTTCTCGAGAACTGAGACATTCTTATCCAACTCTTCAAGTCCATCAAATTCAAAACGATTGCTAGCTTTTAATTTTTGTCTAAAATCATCAATTCCCTCAAATTGATCAAAAGAATGATCTGTTTTTTCTCCAGATTGGTGCAAGCGTCTCAAGAGCTCCATTGCTTTTGCTACATCATCCCAATTATCATAATCTAGTTGCTTGGCATTAGGGATAAATTCTGAAATTTTCCAGCCCTCATTCTTGTTCATGGCAACAAAAGTACGGTCAATCTTTAATTTTGCAGCAATTTCCATGGAAGCCGCTTCACTAGCACGATCGATATAATTCTCCGTTCCTCTACCCGGATGACGGTAAACATATTTCTTCCCTAGGCAGTCAAATGAAAACGAAGTGTTGGTTAGACCATCTTTTAGAGGTTTGATATTGACAATATCTGAAGCTATACATCCTAATGTCTTACAGATGTTATCAATGATTTCCGAATTCGTATTCACCAAATAGTGTTCATCAAACTGACGCAACTCATCTAGTGAATCAAACTCCTTAACAATGTCTGCTGAATAATGCCGAGCTTCTAAAGGAAGCTCCTTGACGTGACGACTATAATAATCTTCCCAGAGTTGTTCGCGATATGGTTCGTGCTTAAATTCAGTTTCTAAAATATCTACAAACTTTTCACTAAATGCACGATCAAAATAAACGTGCCCCACCATAGCCCAAGTATTCGTCCCACCGATTTGAATATCGATAATCGTGTGATTGGAGTCTTCCTTAGAGCAGTATTCGTCTGTGTCTCCTTCTGCAAATATAGTCGAATAATAACCCCTGTAAATGTATCGTTCAAACGGATTTTCTACAAAATAATTATCCGATGAACAGATATAAGTGTTGGAAAGTTGATCTCTGACTAGCATGAGAGAAGAACAGTTATTGTATTTGTAGTAATCATTATTCACAACGATTTTAACGCCAAACTTTTCTGCCAGATAGAACATTTTTTCTTGCAGATAACCTACAATGACTGTAATATCCTCTATCCCAGCTTCTTGCAATTGCTTGATTTCTCTCTCAATCAAACGCTCACCTTTGACTTGAAGCAATCCTTTAGGTAGCTCATAAGACAAAGGGGCAAAGCGGCTACTCATACCTGCAGCCATGATAATGGCATTCTTCACCTGATACGGAGCCAAAGCATCCTCACCTAAGTCAGTTAAGTGATTTTCCTCACTGATCCACTTCTCTTCTTTACATTCCTTGAGAAGATTATTTACCGTCCCCAAAGCGATATCTAGCTGTTCAGCCAATTGTCTCTGCGTAAAGTTTTCGTCTTTGTGAGTCAACAAAAAATGTAAAAGTTTAAATTGTTTTTTTGATAGCATATCCTCAACCTCTTTTGTTCAATGTTTTTATCTATTCGATTATACAATGAACATTTGCTTTTGTCAAGTTAGATTCTATAGTAAGAAAACAGGGAACTATAATATTTGTAGTGGGTAAATTCCCTATAGATATTATGAAGCCTATTTTGTTGTAGAAAAAGTTCCGTAATATCTAGAATGAAAAATGACCAAACCATCATTAGAAAGAATCGTATGGAACAATTAAATTAACAGGAATATCCACAGGAAATCATCGCTAAACTGGATTATGATGCTCTATCTCGTCCTGATTACGCTAGCCAAATGAAGAAATATGATTTTCAAAAATTGTCTAAAATTCCTTACCTTGAAACAATTGGTATCCCCAATAGAACCCCTTCTTAGAAAAGCTGTTTCAAGTGCTATCATTTCTCGAAAATGACTCTCTCTAAAACTTCTCTCATCAATAAAAATTGAGCAAAAGTTGATTGAAAAGACTTCTATGACCGATATTGCCCACCAGCAGGCCATTTCAACTTCAACTGTCATTCGCAATCTCAATGACTTTCACTTTAAGCATGATTTTTCTCGGCTTCCAAAGACTATGTCTTGGGATGAGTACTCCTTTACCAAGGGAAAGATGAGTTTCATTACGCAAGATTTTGACAATCTCAATATCATCACTGTTCTTGAGGGAAGAACACAGCCTATCATCCGAAATCATTTTCTGCGCTACGATAGAGCAGTCCTATGTCAGGTGAAAATCATTACTATGGATATGTTTAGTCCCTACTATGCCTTAGCTAAACAGATTCGCTTTCTAATTTCTAGGCTCAGGCTGAAACAGTCTCCCAGACTGTTTCACTCCCAAACGCTAAAATCGTGTTGGATCGCTTTCACATTGTACAACATCTTAGCCGTGCTATGAGTCGTGTCCGTGTTCAAGTCATGAATCAGTTTCATCAAAAATCTCATGAATACAAGGTTATCAAGCGTTACTGGAAACTCATTCAACAAGATAGTCGAAAACTCAGCGATAAACGTTTTTATCGCCCTACTTTTCGTATGTACTTGACCAATAAAGAGATTCTAGATAAGCTTTTGAGCTATTCGGAAGACTTGAAACACCACTATCATCTCTACCAACTCCTGCTTTTTCACTTTCAGAACAAGGAGGCAGACAAATTTTTCGGACTCATTGAGGACAATCTAAAGCAGGTTCATCCTCTTTTTCAGACTGTCTTTAAAACCTTCCTCAAGGATAAAGAGAAAATTGCCAACGCCCTTCAACTACCCTATTCCAACGCCAAACTGGAAGCAACGAATAATCTCATCAAACTTATCAAGCGCAATGCCTTTGGTTTTCGGAACTTTGAAAACTTCAAAAAAAGGATTTTTATCGCTCTGAACATCAAAAAAGAAAGGACGAAACGTGTCCTTTCTAGATCTTAGCTTTTCTTCAAACCACTACAGTTGACAATGAGCTCTGAAATCGAGCTCTGTGAATGAAGGGTAGACACACTTCATTCTGTTCCATTTCAATGATTAGAAGCTAACCTTCCAGTGCAGATGAGAATTGCTTTGCAATCTCTATATGCAGACTAAAATAATCCCCTGGATTTGATGACTGCTTCGCAATCTCTATTCACCGACTAAAAAGGTCCCCCGGACTATAATGATGATTACTTCGTAATCTTCATCTGCCGACTAAAACAATCCACTGGATTGTTTTAGCCACCTAGATATGCTTTTCTGACTTCTTCTGATGAAGCGAGTTCTTTTCCTGTTCCTGATAGAACGATTTTCCCTGTTTCCAGTACATATCCTCGGTCAGAGATTGCGAGTGCTTTATTAGCGTTTTGTTCGATCAAGAGGACAGTTGTCCCTTGCTTCTGGATATCTTGAATGATATCAAAAATCTCTTGGATAAAGATTGGGGCAAGTCCCATTGATGGTTCATCTAAAAGAAGAAGTTTTGGTGTTGACATAAGGGCGCGTCCCATGGCAAGCATTTGTTGTTCCCCCCCTGAAAGAGTGGCTGCATCCTGGTTCTTCCGTTCTTCAAGACGTGGGAAGCGTGAGAAAACTTTCTTCAAATTAGCTTGATTTTCTTCACGATTTTTCTTTAAGAAAGCTCCCATTTCTAGATTTTCCATAACAGTCAAGCCAGGGAAGACGTGGCGTCCTTCTGGTACTTGTGAAAGACCACCTGCCACGATTTTCTGAGCCGGCATTTTTTGGATTTCTTGACCTAAAAATTCAATCTTTCCTGAACTCGGTCTAACCAAACCAGACAAGGTACGGAGAATGGTTGTCTTACCTGCACCATTGGCACCGATAAGGGAAACAACTTCTCCTTCATTCACTTCAAAGCTTACATCACGGACCGCTTGGATCATGCCGTAATGCACAGAAAGATTATCAACTTTTAACATAGACATTAGGCTTCACCTCCTAGATAAGCTTCGATAACGCGTTTATTGGTCTTAATTTCGTCTGGAGTTCCCTGAGCAATCAAACGACCGTATTCAAGTACGTAGATACGTTCTGTAACCTCCATAACCAGATTCATATCATGTTCAATCAACATGATTGTAATCTTAAATTCATCTTTGATGCGACGAATTAACTCAGTCAATTCGGCTGTTTCCTGTGGGTTCATACCTGCTGCTGGTTCATCTAAAAAGAGAATTTTAGGTTCCGTAGCGAGGGCACGAACAATTTCCAAACGACGTTGTTGTCCGTAGGCAAGATTTTTAGCAAGAGTCTCTGCATCACCATCCAAATCAAAGATTTTCAGCAATTCCAAAGCTTTAGCCTTTAATTCTTTTTCACTCTTGTAAAAAGCTGGTAAGCGTAAGAAACTAGCAAAAACATGTTGTTTGTGATGGTTGCCAAAGGCAATCAAAACATTGTCTAAAACTGTTAAATCTTTAAAGAGACGGATATTTTGGAATGTACGTCCAAGTCCCAAAGAAGCAATCTTATAAGGTGACTTTCCATTCAAAAGGTGGCCATCTAGGGTTACTGTTCCCTCGCTTGGTTCATAAACACCAGTCAAGAGGTTAAAAAGGGTGGTTTTCCCAGCTCCGTTTGGACCGATTAGTCCAACCAGTTCCCCTTCGTTCAATTCAAGAGTCACATCTCCAACAGCTGTTAGACCGCCAAAATGTTTGGTTAACTGTTTTACTTCAAGTAATGCCATTAGTTTTGTTCCTCCTTCTTAGATTTTTTAAAGAAACGTGATAGGCTCAATTCCCATGTTCCAAGGAGTCCACCTGGTCTGAAAATCATTACCAATACCAAGGCCAAAGCGTAAATAATCATACGCACGCTAGCAACGTCTTGGAGAAGCATATTCAAAATTCCAAGGACAATAGCTGAAACGATTGCACCTGTAATGGAACCAAGTCCACCAAATACAACAATAATTAAAACGTTGATTGAGTTGATGAATGTGTAATCTTTCGGTACAACAGATCCAATAAATCCTGCCTGAAGTGACCCTGCAATACTTGCAGTAATAGCACCAAATACAAAGGCGATGATTTTAATTTTAGTCGTATTAACCCCAACTGACTCAGCAGCGATTTCATCCTCACGAACAGATAGGGTTGAACGTCCAATTGGACTACGCAAGAAGTTCAAGGTTGCAATGGTTGTAATCACGACAAAGAAGTATACCATTGGCCAAGTTGTAAAGTTTGGAATTCCCAAGATACCTGCCGCACCATTTGTAATGCTTCCACCATTGATGATAAAGATACGGATAATTTCAGAAACACCTAGAGTCGCCACCGCAAGGTAATCCCCCTTCAAGCGCAAGGTTGGAATTCCGACAAGCAAGGCAACTGCTCCTGAAAGCAAAGCCCCTATCAGCATAGCTCCAAAGAAGGCACCGTAGGTTGGTGATTTAGATCCAATAATAGCAGCGGCATAGGCACCAATCGCCATGAAACCAGCATGCCCAAGTGAAAATTGTCCTGAAAAACCAACGATTAAGTTGAGACCAACAGCCAAAATAATATTAATTCCAATTTGTTGTAAAATCTGTACATAGAATAGGTTGAGTACTCCGACTGAAACCAGTACACTAATCAAGCCATAGCCAGCTAATAAAAGGAGTAACCATAGAATATTAACTTTTAAATTTTCCTTCATCGTTTACACCTTCTCTTTCACATTTTTACCAAGAATACCTGCTGGGCGGACAATCAAGATCAACAACAGGATTCCATAAACAATGGCATCACGGAAGTCTGACATTCCAAAGGCTGTCGCAAAAGTTTCCAATAAACCAATCACAAAACCACCAAGAGCCGCACCAGGAATAATCCCGATACCACCAAGTACTGCGGCAACGAAAGACTTAAGACCTGGAGTAACCCCCATCAAAGGCTCAAGAGAGTTATAATAGAGGGCAATCAGAACACCAGCTGCACCAGCAAGAGCTGAACCCAAAGCAAAGGTAAAGCTGATAGTACGGTTTACATTGATCCCCATCAATTGTGCCGCATCGCTATCTACAGATACAGCACGCATGGCTTTCCCCATCTTTGTTTTTTGGACAATGACTTGTAACAAAATCATCAAAATCAAGGAAATGGCCAAGATCATTAACTGCACATTTGTTAAGCTGATTGGTCCCAAATCATAGCGAACTGTTTGAATCGCTTGAGGGAAGGCACGGGTATTGGCACCAACCAGATAGACCATCCCATACTCCAATAGGAAAGAAACCCCAATAGCCGTAATCAAAACAGCAATACGAGTAGAGTGACGCAAAGGTCGGTAAGCAAGGAACTCAATCACGACACCAAGAATGGCTGTCGCTAACATAGCTACAATAAGAGCTACAAAGAAATTCATTTGGAAAGAATTAATCAAGAAATAACCGATAAAGGCTCCCATCATATAAATATCACCGTGGGCGAAGTTGATGAGCTTGATAATTCCGTAAACCATGGTATATCCTAGGGCTAACAGCGCATAAACACTACCTAGAATCAAACCATTTACTAGTTGTTGGAGCATAAGATTCACTCTTTCTATTTATAATTTTGAGGGTTTCCCCTCACTTTTTGATAGGTTCTTAAACATCGAAACAGGGAGTGAGTCAGAGGCTCATTCCCTATTTCAACATTTTTCTATTATGGTTTTACAACTTCTGCTGCTTCAACCTTACCATTGTTCATGGTCATCATGTAAGCAGTTTTGACTGTGTTGTGGTCTGCATCAAAGCTTGTTTGACCAGTCACACCTTCAAAATCTTTTGTTTTAGCAAGGTTATCCTTGATTTCACCAGAGTTTTTAGCACCTTTTGCTGCGTTTGCTACAAGGTGAACTGAGTCATAAGCCAAGGCTGCAAATGTTGAAGGCTCTTCGTTGTACTTAGCACGGTAAGCATCAAGGAAAGCTTTTGCTTTAGCTGAAACTTCTACAGTAGTTGAGAAGCCTGAGATAAAGTAGATGTTTGATGCTTTTTCAGGAGTTGCTTGTTGTACAAACTCTTCACCGTTGAATCCATCACCACCAACGATTGGTTTGTCAATTCCCATACCACGCGCTTGGTTTACAATTTTACCAGCTTCAGTGTAGTAACCAGGAACGATGATAGCATCAAAATCTTTCCCTTTCATTTTTGTAAGGGCTGCTTGGAAGTCTGTGTCACCTGCTACGAAAGTTTCATCTGCAACGATTTCACCTTTGTAAGCTTCACGGAAGGCTTTGGCAATACCTTTAGCATAGTCGCTAGCATTATCAGTGTAAAGAACAACTTTCTTAGCTTGCAATTTTTCAGAAACATAGTTTGAGATAATTTTTCCTTGGAAGCTATCTTGGAAAGTTCCGATAAAGAGGTAATCTTGACCTTTAGTCAATCCATCTTGAGTCGCACTTGGCGAAATCAATGGAACACCTGCTTTTGTAGCGTTAGCTACCGCAGCTGCAGTTGCACCAGATGTCGCAGGTCCTACGATTGCTGATACTTTAGATTGGGTTACAAGGTTAGTTGTTACTGAAGCCGCCTCAGCTGTTTCAGACTTGTTATCTTTATCGACTACTTCGATTTGTTTTCCATCGATACCACCTGCAGCATTGATTTCATCAACGGCAAGTTGGGCACCTTTTTGTTCAGATGTACCGTAGGCTGCTACGGCACCAGTTTCTTCAAAGTTAAATCCAATTTTGATTGTCTTTTCATCTACTGAATTACCAGCAGCGTTTGACGCTCCAGACTTCACTTCTCCACAGGCTGCAAGAAGTGCTACACTTGCAAGCGCCACAAACGATAGGGCAAATTTTTTCTTCATCTTTTTTGTCTCCTTATTCTTAAATAAATAGCATGTTAAGAATATACCGAATTATCAGAAAATTGTCAACACTTTTCTTAGACTTTTTCGATGATAACGTTTTCCTCTCGATAAAGATTGCCCACAAAGGGTGTTTCCAACTCTTGGATATGACAAACTCTAACTTTTTTTATAAATTTTTCCTTGCCCAAGCGCCCGACCAATTGCTCCACTTCTTGAGTTGGAACATAAAGCTGTAAGTAACGATGTTTCTTGGAATGATAGGTAATATCTCCATAATCCTGCAGTTTTTTGGCATCACGATTATAGTAAAGATAGATAATCAAGCCAGATCGATTGACTTTTTCAAACATGATAAATCCTCTTTCTAAGAAATCTCTCCCTATTATACCAAAAAAAGCAAACCCAGTCGAGTTTGCCTTCTATCACCATTAATTCAATGAATTGTTGGCCATGATTTCATCAATAAAGCCATATTCAAGTGTTTCCTGGGCGCTCATCCAGTTATCTCGTTCTGCATCTGCATGGACTTTTTCGATTGACTGACCTGAATTTTCAGCCAAGATTTTTTCCAAAGTATTACGAGTTTTAAGCAAGTGTTCTGCAGCGATCGCCATATCGGTTTGCTGAGTACCTCCACCTGTACCACCCATTGGTTGGTGGATCATATACTCTGCATTTGGAAGCATGAAACGTTTGCCTTTTGCTCCACTTGATGCAATGACCGTCCCCATAGATGCGGCCATACCCATAACGATGGTTTGGACATCGGCCTTGATAAAGTTCATGGTATCAACGATTGCCAAACCAGCTGAAACGGAACCACCAGGTGTATTGACATAAAGGTAAATATCTTTTGTACTATCTTGGGCATCTAAGAAAAGCAATTGGGCAATAACAGAGTTAGCCATATTGTCTTCAACTGGGCCTGTCAGCATAATGATGCGGTCTTTGAGAAGACGTGAGTAAATATCGTAAGAACGTTCTCCACGGCTTGTTTGTTCAATAACTACAGGAATCATTTATTTCTCCTTTTGAGTTTTAATTTTGTTGGTCAAATGACTGAAGATAAGACTATTATAATATCTTGGTCAAAAAAGGTCAAATTTTTGCTCTGTTTTCATCAGACAGAAACAAAAATTCAACCTCCTTTCGTGACTGGAGCTTCTTTTCCAAGTCATTCTTCTTTTCGATCTTATTTCGTACCGAACAAGCGGTCTCCAGCATCTCCAAGACCTGGAACGATATAACCGTGTTCGTTCAAGCGTTCATCCAAGGCTGCTGTAAAGATTTCTACATCTGGATGAGCTTCTTGAAGGGCTTTAACACCTTCTGGAGCAGATACAAGGCAGACAAATTTGATATTTGATGCACCACGTTTTTTAAGAGAGTCAACAGCCAAGATTGCTGATCCACCTGTTGCCAACATTGGGTCTACCACAAAAATTTGACGTTGGTCAATATCTTCAGGTAATTTCACCAAGTACTCAACTGGTTGAAGCGTTTCTTCATCACGGTACATACCAATGTGGCCAACTTTAGCAGCTGGAACCAAGCTCAAAAGTCCATCCACCATCCCGATACCTGCACGCAAGATTGGAACGATAGCCAATTTCTTACCTGCCAATTGTTTTTGAACTGTTTTTGTGATTGGTGTTTCGATTTCTACATCTTCTAGTGGAAGATCACGAAGTACTTCATACCCCATCAACATTGCAATCTCATCTACTAGCTCACGAAAAGCTTTTGTAGAAGTATCTGTACGACGCAAGATTGACAATTTGTGTTGAATCAGTGGATGATTAATAACTTCAATTTTTCCCATTTTTGGAATTCCTTCTTTCAATTTATTCTTCTTATTATACCAAAAAACGGTTTAAAAATCTTTCTAAACCATTTATTTTTGATAATTTTTCACATTAAATCAGCCTCTTTAAGAGCTGTCTGTACTGTCTCAAGTGGTAAATGAGTCAATTCTGTTCCCTTTTCTTGATAAAGGTATTGGGCGTAGTCGTCCATTCGGTACTGGTTGATATAAACCACACGCTTACAACCGACCTGAAGCAATTGTTTGGTACAATTCAGACAAGGAAAATGGGTTACATAGGCTGTAAAGCCTTTAGGAACACCACGTTCTGCACCTTGAAGGATAGCATTGACCTCAGCGTGAAGGGTGCGAACACAGTGGCCTTCAATGACCAGACATTCGTGGTCAATACAATGCTCGGTTCCTGACACTGAACCATTGTAACCAGTTGAAATAACCTTATTATCCTTTACCAGAATTGCGCCCACTTTGGCACGTTTACAAGTGGAACGATTGGCAATTAGTAGAGCTTGGGCTGCAAAATACTCATCCCATGCTAGTCTTTCTTCAGTCATATCTCTTCTCCTTTTTCTCTATTTTTTAAAAAATGGTAACCGTAAATCTGCAATCTTTTCAGCAGGTACCTTCATGCCATCCTTGATCCATTTTAAAAGGACTGAGACGATGGCTGAACTCCAGAAGGAATGAAGATAAGAGCTGACACCTTTTGATTTTCCATGGTATTTTTCCAGAAACTCCTGCATGGCTTGGACAAAGATTTTTTCCAGATGGTAATCTAAGGCAAGTTGAATCACTCTGGCTTCCTTTCTTGCTTCTCGGAAAAGGTGAACCCAGACCAGATAAAGGTCTGTCTTTAAATCATAATGATGCAACTGTTCCATAATATTGTGGACAGTTCGTTTAAATACGCTTTCTAAAATCTCCTCTTTGGAATCATAATTGCGATAAAAGGCCGCACGAGAAACGCCTGCACGTTTGACCAATTCAGAAATACTAATCTTGGTCAGGTCCTTTTTTTCCAAGAGTTGCAAGAGGGCTGTTTCGATGGCTTCTCTAGTTAATAAATTGGATTCTTGGTTTGATTTTCTGAGATTTTCAAGAGATTTTTCAGAGATTCTACGTTCAGACATAACATTTTCTTTCTACTTGTCACAACAGACGGATGAGGCTTTTGTTTCAAGGGCTTTCATGATATAATTGTAAAAAAAGACAGAACCTTTGTCAATGTATAACTGACAAAGATGGAGAATTTCTATGACTTGGAAGATTATTGCTGACTCTGGTTGTGATTATCGTCAGCTGGCAACACCAGCTATTGACACGACCTTTGTAAGTGTCCCCTTAACCATTCAAGTAGCTGATCAGGTCTTTGTTGATGATGCCAATCTTGACATTGACCAAATGATGGAAACCATGTATGCAACTGCAGAAGCTTCAAAATCAGCTTGTCCAAGCCCAGATGATTATTTGCGAGCATTTGAAGGAGCCAAAAACATTTTCCTAGTAACCATCACTGGTACTCTTTCTGGCAGCCACAATAGTGCTCAACTAGCAAAAAATATTTATCTGGAAGAACATCCTGACACTAAGATTCATGTGATTGATAGTTTGTCTGCTGGTGGGGAAGTTGACTTGCTCGTAGAAAAATTGAATGACTTGATTGACCAGGGCTTATCTTTTGAAGAAGTGGTTGAAGCTATCACTGCCTATCAAGAAAAAACCAAGTTACTTTTTGTCCTAGCCAAAGTCGATAACTTGGTGAAGAACGGCCGTTTGAGCAAGCTTATCGGTACGGTCGTTGGCCTTCTAAATATCCGTATGGTCGGAGAAGCTAGTGAAACTGGAACTCTCGAATTGCTACAAAAAGCACGAGGACCAAAGAAATCAGTTCAAGCTGCCTATGAAGAATTAGTCAAGGCTGGATATGCTGGTGGCCGTATTGTCATGGCTCAACGCAATAACGAGAAATGTTGCCAACAGCTTTCAGAGCGAATCCATGAAACCTTCCCACAGGCGGATATTAAAATTCTCCCAACATCTGGTCTCTGCAGTTTTTATGCGGAAGATGGCGGTTTGCTGATGGGATATGAAATTGATTAATTGCATTCTTGACAAGAGGTGACCATCATCTCTTGTTTTTTGTGGTACAATAGAGCTATGAAACATTTTGATACTATTGTCATTGGTGGAGGTCCTGCTGGTATGATGGCTACGATTTCCAGTAGCTTTTATGGACAGAAAACCCTCCTCATCGAAAAAAATCGGAAACTTGGAAAAAAATTAGCTGGGACTGGTGGGGGACGCTGCAATGTGACCAACAATGGTAGCTTGGACGACCTACTAGCTGGCATCCCTGGAAATGGGCGCTTTCTCTACAGTGTCTTCTCCCAATTTGATAACCATGATATCATCAACTTTTTTACTGAAAATGGTGTTAAACTTAAGGTCGAAGACCACGGCCGCGTCTTTCCGGCTAGTGACAAGTCTCGGACCATTATTGAAGCCTTGGAAAAGAAAATCGCTGAGCTAGGCGGACAAGTTCTCACTCAAACAGAAATTGTTTCGGTTAAAAAGGTAGAAAATCAGTTTATCCTTAAATCCACAGACCAAACATTCACTTGTGAGAAACTCATTGTCACAACTGGTGGGAAATCCTATCCTTCTACTGGTTCGACTGGTTTTGGTCACGAGATTGCCCGTCATTTTAAACACACCATTACCGAGCTTGAGGCTGCTGAAAGTCCTTTGTTGACAGATTTTCCACACAAGGTCTTGCAGGGTATTTCACTGGACGATGTGACCCTAAGCTATGGTAAGCATGTCATCACTCATGATTTGCTCTTTACCCACTTTGGTTTGTCAGGCCCTGCTGCCCTGCGTATGTCTAGTTTTGTCAAGGGTGGGGAGGTTCTCTCACTAGATGTTTTGCCTCAACTTTCTGAGAAGGACTTGGCTGCATTTCTAGAAGAGAATCGGGAAAAATCCTTGAAAAATGCTTCAAAAAACTTGTTTCCAGAACGCTTGGCAGAATTTTTTGTGCAAGGCTATCCTGACAAAGTCAAACAACTGACTGAAAAGGAACGCGAACAACTGCTCCAGTCTATCAAAAATCTCAAAATCCCTGTAACTGGTAAAATGTCTCTTGCCAAGTCATTTGTTACCAAAGGGGGCGTCAGTCTCAAGGAAATCAATCCCAAAACTCTAGAAAGTAAGCTGGTCCCTGGCCTCCACTTTGCGGGCGAGGTACTGGATATCAATGCTCATACGGGGGGCTTTAACATCACTTCTGCCCTCTGTACCGGCTGGGTGGCGGGATCAAACCCAATCTAAATCTGAATTATTTAATGGCTAAATCAGCCCCAAAAGAAAGGAAGTCCTTTGGAACATATTATCTTGTTAAGGGGAGTTACTCCTAATGGAAAAAATGCTATCCCTAAAATGTCTTATCTAGTAGATATCTTAACAGAAGCCGGTTTTCAACAAATTCGAACCTATATTCAAAGTGGTAATATCATTCTTGAAAGTGATTTAGATTTAGAAGAAATACGAGAATGTGTTCATACTCTGATAAAGGAAAAAATTGGGGCCGACTTAAAAATGGTTATCAAGAACAAAAGTGATTTTAAAAAAATTGTCCAAGAAAACCCGTTTGGAGAACACTATCTTTATGACCGTATACATGTGATTTTTTATCAAGAATCTATTCAAAGTCTCCCTTTAGAAAAATTGAAAATTGATTACGGTGAAGAAGAAATTTGTATCGGTAACCATTGTCTTTACCTCTATCTCCCTAGAACTGCTAAACAAAAGAAACTCCATACCAACTATCTTGAAAAGCTTTTTAATGTAGATTTGACCATGCGAAAACTAAATGTGGTAGAAAAATTATTAAGCAAATAGTGCTTGAATTTAGTAAAAATCGGAAGAATGCTCCTCCGATTTTATTTTGTCTGAGTTTGGACATAATAGGCAATGACATCTGATGTGTACTGGGCTGTTCCAGGTCCAAATTTGTCAATGTTTTCCTTAAATTCTGGGTTGTAGACGTAGCCTTTACCGATATAACCAAATACCTCAATAGAGCAGTCAAATCCATAAGTACGGATGGCTTGCAAGAGTTTAGTGGCTTCTTCTTGATTTTCGGTTGCTGTTACAGGTAGACCAGCTTGAAGATTTTGTGCCAAAGCTTGAAAAACTTGGTTGAAGGCAGCTGTAGCCTCGTCTTCGTGACCTTTTTGGCGCTCCAGCGCTTGGTCCATGACTTCTTGTCCATATTTCTCTACCGCCTCTTGGTGGTATTTTTGATGGTCTTGGTAGTTAAATCCAGCAAATTTCTCTTGAATGCTCATTTCTCTTTCTCCTTTTTGTTCTTTAATGGTTTTTTGCAAGGTTGAAATCAAGGTATCCAGATGTTCCCTTTCTCGAGTCAAATAGTCCAACTGTCTGGTCAGATGGGGCAATAAATCTGTCCTTTCTTCCTTTAATAGCTCTGCTATTTTTTCTAAAGAAAAACCTAGATATTTGTAATAAAGAATGACCTGAAGTCGCTCCAAATCCTCCTGACTGTATGTTCGATAGCCGTTTTCCGACTTTAAAGGAACCAAAAGCCCTATCTTATCGTAGTGGTGCAGGGTCTTGACAGAGACACCCGAAAGCTGCGCAGCTTCTTTTATATGGTACATGATTTCCTCCTTACAATGATAGTATAACCCCTACCCTTAGGTCAGAGTCAAGCGTTTTTGCGAAATTTTTTTACTTTATCATAACATGAAAATGGTTTTCTTGACAGACCTTAGAAAACATGATAGGATAGTCAAGTCTATCAATCAAAAGAAAGGCTCATTTTGAGTACTTATGAGGCTATTTGCCAAGGGCAGTAGCTTTTTCTTTTGTAATACTAATTTTAGGAGTTTAACTATGTCTGAAAAATCGCAATGGGGTTCTAAACTGGGCTTTATCCTAGCATCTGCTGGTTCAGCCATCGGACTTGGAGCCGTTTGGAAATTTCCTTATATGACTGCTGCTAACGGTGGAGGAGGCTTTTTACTAGTCTTTCTCATCTCCACTATTCTAATCGGTTTTCCCCTTTTGCTAGCTGAGTTTGCCCTCGGCCGAAGTGCTGGTGTCTCAGCTATCAAAACCTTTGGAAAACTAGGAAAGAATAGCAAGTACAACTTTATCGGTTGGATTGGTGCCTTTGCCCTCTTTATCCTCTTATCTTTCTACAGTGTTATTGGAGGATGGATTCTAGTCTATCTAGGCATTGAGTTTGGAAAATTGTTCCAAATTGGTGGAACGGGGGATTATGCTCAGTTATTTACTTCCATCATTTCAAATCCAGCCATTGCCCTAGGGGCACAAGCGGTCTTTATCCTATTGAATATCTTTATTGTATCACGTGGGGTTCAAAAAGGGATTGAAAGAGCTTCGAAAGTCATGATGCCCCTGCTCTTTATCATCTTTGTTGTCATCATTGGGCGCTCTCTCAGTTTGCCAAATGCCATGGAAGGGGTTCTTTACTTCCTAAAACCAGACTTCTCTAAGCTGACAAGTGCTGGTCTCCTCTATGCTCTGGGACAATCTTTCTTTGCCCTCTCACTAGGGGTTACAGCCATGCTGACCTATGCTTCTTATTTGGACAAAAAAACCAATCTAGTCCAGTCAGGGATTTCCATCGTAGTCATGAATATTTCAGTATCTATCATGGCGGGTCTAGCCATTTTCCCAGCCATGTCAGCCTTCAATATCCAATCTGAAGGGGGACCGAGCCTGCTCTTTATCGTCTTGCCTCAGCTCTTTGACAAGATGCCTTTTGGAACCATTTTCTACATCCTCTTCCTCATGCTCTTCCTCTTTGCGACGGTCACTTCTTCTGTCGTTATGTTGGAAATCAATGTAGGCAATATCACCAATCAGGACAACAGCAAGCGTGCCAAATGGAGTGTTATTTTAGGAATTTTGACCTTTGTCTTTGGAATCCCTTCAGCCCTATCTTACAGTATTATGGCAGATGTTCATATTTTTGGGAAGACCTTCTTTGATGCTATGGACTTCTTGGTTTCCAATCTCCTTATGCCATTTGGAGCTCTCTGCCTTTCACTTTTTACAGGCTATATCTTTAAAAAGGCTCTTGCAATGGAGGAACTCCATCTTGATGAAACAGCATGGAAACAGGGACTGTTCCAAGTCTGGCTCTTCCTTCTTCGTTTCATCATTCCAATCATCATCATCGTGGTCTTCATCGCCCAATTTATGTAATCAAAAAGGACTTGAGTAGTAAACTCAGGCCCTTTCTTTTTTATGGATGGCTAACAATCAATTCCAGACCTTGCCCTTCCAATGTCCAAGCTTCAACATCACTTGGTAGGATAAAGTGGCTACCTTTTTGGATTGGATAATTTTTCCCGTCAACAGTTAGTTGACCTTGACCAGCCAAGACACTGAATAAGCTGTAGTCAGCTGTCTTTTCGAAGTCAACTTTTCCAGTAATTTCCCACTTGTAAACTGCAAAGAAATCATTGGATACAAGGAGAGTGGAACGTAAATCATCTGCTTTGATAGTTACAGGACGGCTATTGGCAGGCTCGCCAATATTCAAGACATCGATAGATTTTTCAAGGTGAAGTTCACGCAAGTTGCCATTATCATCCTTACGGTCAAAGTCATAGACACGGTAAGTGGTATCGCTAGATTGCTGAGTTTCAAGAATCAAAATTCCTGCTCCGATAGCATGCATGGTGCCACTTGGAACATAGAAGAAATCTCCAGCCTTAACAGGTACTTTGGTAAGCAAGGCATCCCAGTTCTTGTCCTCAATTTGCTGGCGGAGTTCTTCTTTTGATTTAGCATTGTGACCGTAGATAATTTCTGAACCTTCGTCCGCTGCGATAATGTACCAGCACTCTGTTTTACCTAGCTCACCTTCATGTTCTAACCCATATGCATCGTCTGGATGGACTTGGACGCTGAGCCAGTCGTTGGCATCGAGGATTTTGGTCAAAAGCGGAAATACAGGCTCAGGACGATTGCCAAACAATTCACGGTGTTCTGCATACAAAGTAGCTAGGTCTGTTCCTTCAAAGCGACCATTGGCAACTTTAGAGACACCATTTGGATGGGCTGAGATGGCCCAGTATTCTCCGATTTTTTCACTTGGGATGTCGTAGCCAAACTCATCACGTAGCTTGGTTCCACCCCAGATTTTTTCTTGCATAACTGATTGTAAAAATAATGGTTCTGACATCTTCTTCTCCTGTCTGATTTTTCTCCCCTCATTATAGCAAAAAGCTCCATCTAATTGAACTCTTTTTCACATCTTATAAAGTAGGGAGAAGATTTTATAAAAATAGTGAACAAATGTGCTCTACTCAATGCTTGCACCATTGCTGGCAATGACATCCTTGTACCAGTAGAAGGACTTCTTCTTGCTACGTTTGAGACTTCCATGACCTTCATTATCACGATCCACATAGATAAAGCCATACCGCTTGTTCATTTCGCCTGTTCCAGCCGAAACCAGATCGATACAGCCCCAAGTCGTATACCCAAACAAGTCAACTCCATCTTGGTAAATGGCATCTCGCATAGCCTTGATATGAGCCTCTAAGTAAGCAATCCGATAGTCATCTGCTACATAACCATTCTCATCCGGTGTATCCATAGCACCTAGACCGTTTTCCACGATGAACATTGGCTTTTGGTAACGATCCCAGATAGCATTGAGGGTGATACGAAGACCAAGTGGGTCAATCTGCCATCCCCATTCTGAGGATTCTAGATAGGGATTTTTGAGGGAGGCAAAGACATTTCCAGCAGTTAATTCTTTAACTTCTGGATCACCTGAGGCCACTCGACTTGCATAGTAAGAGAAGGAAACAAAGTCAACAGTGTGATTCTTCAACAAGTCCAAATCCTCTGCCGTCATTTGAATCTCAATCCCCTCACGCTCCCAATGCTTCTTTGCGTAGTTTGGGTATTCCCCACGCGCTTGAACATCAATGAAGAAGTAACTCTTGCGGTCTTCCTCCATGGCTGCCCAGTAGTCTCTTGGATGGGCTGTGTTAGGATAGTATTGCCCTGCAGCCAACATACATCCCACCTTATTTTCTGGGTCAATTTCGTGGGCAATCTTTGTCGCAAGAGCTGAAGCTACCAACTCATAGTGTGCAGCCTGATATTTAACCAGTTCTTGATTTTCTCCTTCTTCAAAACAGAGCCCAGCTCCCATAAAGGGGGCATGGAGAATCATGTTGATTTCGTTGAAGGTAAGCCAATATTTGACCAAACCCTTATAGCGGGTAAAGAGTGTGCGACAAAGTTTTTCATAGAAGTCTAACATCCGACGATTGCGCCAACCACCGTACTCTGTAATCAAGTGCATAGGACAGTCGAAATGAGTGATAGTCACCAGAGGTTGGATACCATACTTGTGGCACTCCTTAAATAAATCCTCATAAAAGGCTAGACCAGCTTCATTTGGCACTGTTTCGTCGCCCTTAGGAAAAATCCGAGTCCAAGCAATGGATAGACGATAAGTCTTAAAGCCCATTTCCGCAAAAAGGGCAATATCTTCCTTGTAATGATGGTACATATCAATAGCTTGCTTGGCTGGGTAAAAATAGCCCTCCTCAAACGAAAACATCTTTTTCTGACCTGTGATAATGGCTTCACGATCTGGACCGATGGGGACGACATCCACATTCGCCAATCCACGACCTTCTAAATTATAAGCACCCTCACACTGGTTGGCAGCTGTCGCTCCGCCCCACAAGAAACCATCCGGAAAAGTCAGTTTTTCGGTCATAACTCTACTCACTTTCTTATTTGCTTGTTCATTTACTTATATTATAACTTATTCTGTAAACCTTTTCTTATAAAATACTGTGACATACTGATACTATTCTACTATTTAAGTTTATCAGATTGTTTTTTAAAAAATTATCCTCTAGAAAAAGTAAATAGCCTCCCCTGAAACAAAAAAGAAGACTGAAAACTAGTCTCCTCTGTTCCTTTTAAATCAAAGCTGTAATAACCGTCACTAGGCCAAAAATAATACCTGGTGCATTAGCTGCTGCAAGGGGGATATCTCTTTCTTTTTTGAAAAGACCGTAGTAAACCCAGAGACTACAGTTGATGGCAGCAACCAAGGGCTGGATGAAATTTCCTTTTTGACCAGCCAGATTGTTCATGATTTGTGGGAAGTAAGACACATACATCATAACAGACATAAAGGTCGCTACCCAACCTAAAATTTTCATTTGTTTTTCAGACATTTTCAAAACCTCTTTCATTTTTACTGAATCTTATTTTAAAATATTCTTTCAAAACAATCAAGTCTTTAAAACTTTTGTTATAAAGATATAAACTATCACAATCTTGTTATAAGAAAGAGGGAACAGAAAAAAGACCGAATTGCTCCGTTCTGTTTACTCAATCAAATATTAGAAAATGAATACTCCTTTTCAATGAATCGATTGATTGATGGTAAATAAGCCGTTAGAAATTATTGACAGTATCGAAATTTTCTAGTAAAATGAATTTTGTTAATACCTAAATGGTGTGTAGTTTTCTATCAACATAGTCAGGAGAAAAGGAACTTATGCTAAAAAAATTTAATGAATTGTCACTGAAAGATAAGGCTTATCTAATTGGCGGTTTGAGCTTATTAGTCATTGTGATCTCATTTGGTCTACTCAATCGTCAAACAGTAACTGTCAGTCTTGTCTTTACACAACTATCTGCTCCCTTGATTTTGGTGATTTTTACTTGTCTAGTAATCGGGATCATTGCTGGTAGTGCTATTGGTATTAGCTATCACCATAACAAGACTCAAGATCTGAGAAGCCGCATTGCTGAAGCAGAAGCGACTATCAATATAAAAGACAGGGAGCTTGTCCAGTACGAGGAACAGGTGCAACAATTAAAACAGGAAGCCAAACAATAAGTGTAGAAATCATAACCACCCGTGAAAACGGGTGGTTTTTTGTCTCGCACCTAACGGAGCGAGACGGACTGAAAGTCGCATAAATACAAAAAAGATCGAATTGCTCCGATCTTTTTAAGTTTCACTCCAAGAATGTTTAGATAAAAAATTTGATAATAGAATTACCTACTTCATACGATAAAAATCAATCACTAGACCAGCAGGCCCTTTAACTAATAAGGACTCTGTTCCCCAATCGGTTACAGTTGGTCCGTTTAAAACCTGGATACCAAGTTCTTTCAACCGTTGGTAATTCTGGTCTACATCCTCAACCTCGATATGAAGAATGATTCCTGACTGAAAATCTTCCAAAGGAATCAAATGATTTTGGGACAACATCAGACAGTGACTGCCAATCGTAAACTGAGCAAAACTGTCATCAACATAATCGGGCTTTTTATCCAAAATACGCTCCAAGTCAGCACAGACTTGGGGAACATCTGAAACGATAATATCTAATTGATTTAAATTCATTTACTATCCTCCATAAAAAGACCGGATTGCTCCGATCTTTTTAAGTTCCACGAAGGAATTATTTAATTGCGCGTGATTGCAATCCTTCTTCTTCCAAGAAGAGGCGGAATGGTACGAGTTCTTCTGCTTCGTATTTTTCCTTGAAGTCTTTGATTGCTTCTTCTGAGTGAAGTTTTGGATCCAATTCAAGTACTTCTACTGGAAGTGGACGGTGTGGAGTGATGCGAGCATCGATCACAACAGTTTTACCTTCTTTGTTGAGTTTAACAGCTTCTGCAACAACTGCATCGATGTCTTCGATACGGTCAACTGTAAATCCTACAGCACCTTGAGCTTCAGCGATTTTCGCATAGTCAGCATTAGGGAAGTCACAACCAAACAAGTGTTTGTTTGTGTCTTCGTATTTGTCCTTGATGAAGGCATATTTACCATTTGAGAAGACAACGTTGATAACTGGAAGGTCGTATTGAACGTTTGTGATAACGTCTGGGTAGCACATGTTGAATGCACCGTCACCCATGATGTTCCATACTTGGCGATCTGGATTGTCTTTCTTAGCAGCGATACCACCAGGAAGGGCAATACCCATTGTCGCAAAGAGTGGAGATGTACGCCACATGTTCTTAGGTGTCATGTGAAGGTGACGAGTAGATGTTTGAGTAGTGTCACCTACGTCGATTGAGTAGATAGCGTCTTGATCAGCATGTTTGTTGATTGCATTGTAAACTTGATACAATTGCAATTCACCCTCAGTTTTACCTTCGATTTTGTTCATGTAATCACGCCAGTTTTGGTTGTTCTTAACGTTTGCACGCCACCATGGAGTAGATTCAACTGGGTTCACTTTGTCAAGGATAGCTTTAGCTGCTTGACCTGCATCACCAAGGATTGAAGCGTCTAGGGCATGACGTTTACCAAGTTTGTAAGGGTCGATATCCACTTGGATGAATTTTTCAGTATTCTTGAATGCTTGGTAAACTTCAGCAAATGGGAAGTTTGAACCAAGGAAAAGAACTGTGTCTGCTTCAAAGACCACTTCGTTGGCTGGCTTCCAACCAACACGGTAAGCAGAACCTGTCAAACCTTCATAGTTCCATTCAAAGGCTTCAAAGTTTTTACCAGTTGTGATGATTGGTGCTTTGATTTTACGTGACAATTCAGTAATCACTTCACCAGCTTTAACACCACCGTAACCAGCATAGATAACTGGACGTTCAGCATTGTTCAAGATTTCAACAGCTTTGTCGATTTCAACTTCGTTCAAAGCAGGAGCGATGAATGAACGTTCGTATGAACCTGAACCGTAGTATGAATTTTCGTCGATTTCTTGGAAACCGAAGTTTACTGGGATTTCAACAACAGCTGGACCTTTTTTAGAAACTGCAGCACGGCAAGCTTCGTCGATTACTTTTGGCAATTGCTCAGCGTAAGCTACACGTTTGTTGTATACAGCGATACCGTTGTACATTGGGTTTTGGTTCAATTCTTGGAAAGCATCCATGTTGAGTTCGTTAACTGGACGTGATCCAAGGATTGCTAGGAATGGAGTGTTATCCATAGCTGCATCGTAAACACCGTTAATCAAGTGAGTCGCACCTGGACCACCTGAACCAACTGCAACCCCGATTGAGCCGCCGAATTTAGCTTGCATAACCGCTGCAAGAGCACCTGTTTCTTCGTGACGAACTTGCAAGAAGCGGATATCTTTGTCTTCAGCCAAAGCATCCATCAATGAGCTGAGTGTTCCTGATGGGATACCGTAGATTGTGTCTACGCCCCATGTTTTCAATACATTAAGCATTGCTGCAGATGCAGTAATTTTCCCTTGAGTCATAATGATAACTCTCCTTCAAATATTTTTAAATCTACTAAAAAAGGTTTCATATAGTTTTTGAAAACGTTTCAGTAAATTTTTACAATACTAATTTATCACATTTATTTTGACTTTACTAAGAATCTGCTCAGAAGTTTTTATTCTCTATTACAGTACAGTTTGAAAACGTTTTTAGCTTCTGTTTTATAATAAAAAAGCGAGCAAGCCCGCTTTTAGTCTATTTTACTAAAGTTTAGTAAGAGTGAACTAGTCAGAACAGATACAGAACTAAAGGCCATGGCTAGACCAGCTAGTTCTGGATTGAGGGCCAGTCCAACACCAGAAAAGACTCCTGCTGCAATCGGAATTCCGGCGACATTGTAGATAAAGGCCCAGAAAAGATTGAGCAGAATTCGATTAAAGGTTTTCTTACTCATGTCAAAGGCACGAACCACTCCTAGGAGGTTATTAGTTGTCAACACCAAATCTGCTGACTCGATGGCAATATCTGTTCCAGCTCCCATAGCAATCCCCACATCTGCTACACTGAGGGCAGGAGCGTCATTGATACCGTCACCAACAAAGGCTACTTTTCCAGTCACTTGTAGTTTATGGATTTCATGGGCTTTTTCTTCTGGTAAGACACCTGCAATGACCTCTTCGATTCCGATCTGATCGGCAATAGCACGCGCCACACCTGCATTGTCTCCTGTTAGCATGACTGTTTTAAGGCCTCGTTTTTTCAACTGACTGATGGCTAGCTTAGCATTTTCCTTAGGGATATCTTGCAAAGCAAGCAAGCCTTTGATTTCATTGTCCACAGCCAAAAACACAACTGTCTTAGCTTCTTTTTCCAGTTCTTCTAGTTTTTCTTGATAAGTGCTAGAAATGTTCATGCCATCCAGCATTTTAGCATTTCCAAGCAGAACTTGTTTTCCATTGATTTGCCCTGAAACACCTTTTCCGTGCCAGGCTTGGAAATTTTCAACAGTTTGAAGCTCAAGTCCAGCTTCACTCGCTCGTTTCACAACGGCTTCAGCCAGTGGGTGTTGAGAAGCTTCTTCCAAGGAAGCTGCCAATCCAAGCACTTCTACTTCGTCACCGATGATATCTGTGACCACAGGTTTCCCTTCAGTTAAAGTCCCTGTTTTATCAAAGACAATGGTTTGGACTTTCTGGATTTCCTGTAGAACCGTTCCATTTTTGAGGAGAACTCCCATCTTGGCACTGCGACCTGTCCCCACCATAAGGGCTGTCGGTGTTGCAAGTCCCAATGCACAAGGGCAGGCAATAATCAGAACTGCTACTCCATAGAGAAGCGAAGACACAAAGCTCGCTCCAAGCACAACTACACTATCCCTGAGCAAGACGAACCAAACCCAAAAGGTCACAATCCCTAAAATGACAACTGCTGGGACAAAAATCCCTGAAATTTTATCCGTCAAGTCCTGAATCGGCGCACGACTTGTCTGAGCTTTCTTCACAAAATCCACAATCTGAGCCAAAACAGTCTCTGAACCAACTTTTTCTGCTCTAAAAACAAGTGTTCCACTATTATTGATGGTTGAACCAATGACGGTATCTCCAACTGTCTTGTCCACAGGCAGACTCTCACCTGTCACCATAGACTCATCAATACTAGAGATACCTTCTACTACGACACCATCAACCGCAATCTTTTCACCGGGACGCACTCGAATCAGGTCACCTACCTTGACTTGCTCCAAAGGGACTTGAACATAGTTATCCTCACGCAAGACTTCTGCAGTTTTAGCTTGCAAGTCAAGTAATTTCTCCACAGCTTGGGAAGTATTTTTCCGCATTTTCTCCTCAAAAACGGCTCCCATAAGAACGAAGAAGAAGATAAATGCAGCACTTTCAAAGTAAACGGGGAGGCCAGCGAAGAGGGCAACTAAGCTATAGAAATAGGCCACTAGGGTTCCCAGAGCAACCAAGGTATCCATGTTGGCATTGTGCTTTTTAAAACTAGCCCAAGCACTTTGGATATAAGGACCACCTGCTACTAGCATAATCGGTGTTGTGGCTAAAAAGGTGCCCCAACGCATGACTTGGTGACTAATTCCTCCTGTCGACATCCCAATCATGAGGATCACAAGAGGCACAGTAAAGATACTAGTAATCCAAAAACGCTGGAGGAGTGATAGAGATTTTCGAGTCTTCTCAACAACTGTATAACTTCCCTTTTGCATCTTCATACCACAAGAAAATTCATGTTGACCTAATTCTTGAGGTGTAAAACGAATGACTTTCTCCTCATCTACGCCGATTGGCTCTAAGATGCCTTCTTCTTCAAACAGAATTTCCTTGTAACAGTTTGAAGGAGTTGCTCGATGAAAGGTAATCTCAGCTGGAATCCCTTTTTGAAGCTGTATATGAGCTGGATGGTAGCCTTTGTCTGCCGTGATACGGATTTTTTGAACACCATTTTCAAGACTTGCTTTTACAATTTCAGTCATATCATTCTCCTATTCTACAATCATCTTGCCGTGCATCATATTCATGCCACAAGAGAAACCATACTCTCCAGCCTGCTCAGGCGTGATTTCCACTACATACTCTTCACCCATTGGCAGGTTCGCATGTACACCAAAATCTGGAAAAACAATTTGGTCCAGACAGGGTGAAGGGTCCTTGCGGTCAAAGACAATGCGGGCTGGCACTGATTTCTTGAGGATAATCAACTCAGGCGTATAGCCCCCCATGACCTCCACTCGAATCTCTTGGTAGCCGTTTTTTTGCTGGGCTTTTTGTCCAGATTTTTCAGGCTTTTTGAAAAACCAAAACAAGATAAAGGCGATAAGGGTAATACAAACAATGGTTACAATACTATTTAACATGACGTCTCCTTTACATACAATTACATTTTACTTCTGTCACAGCGCTTGATTTCTTCTCAGAAATCACAGCTTCCAAGTCTTCCAAGTCATCCTTAGTAAAATCACATTCAGCAATCAAATCAGCCAACAAGTTCTTAATCCTACGGGAACAAACCTTGTCCTTGATATCTTGGACAAGCAAGTCTCGGCTTTGGTCTAGAGTTAAAAGCGCCGAATAAACAAAGAACTTGCCTTCTTTTTTCCTTGTCAAACACTCTTTCTCAACCAAACGAGCCAAAAGAGTTTGAATGGTTGACTTGGACCAGTCGAACCGCTCCGCCAGAACCCTTATCAAATCCGTACTAGTCTGCTCTCCTTGCATCCAAATAATCTTCATGACCTGCCATTCTGCATCTGAAATCTGCATAATCACACCTCCTAAATCTACATTTGTCGATTACAATTGTTAGTATACTCCTAAAATCTACATTTGTCAACTATGAAATTAATCTTTTCTTTGAAAATTTGAATTTTAACCATTTGATAAAGGATTTTCAGTCAAATCTTACTATATAAACTATAAAAATATGCTATACTAAAGAAAAAAGAAAACAACCACTAGGGGTGCGTAAAGCTGAGATTAACAACTGTTAGACCCTTTGACTCAATCTAGGTAATGCTAGCTGATGGAAGTGGAAATGATAATGGGGACTAGCAGTCTTCTATTGCCTTCCTGAAACGGACTAGCTTGTTCTTAAGAATACAAACTTCAGTTGGTTGGGAGGTTTTAGATGACTTATTTACCCGTTGCTTTGACCATTGCAGGGACTGACCCTAGTGGCGGTGCTGGCATTATGGCTGATTTAAAGTCATTCCAAGCTAGAGATGTCTATGGAATGGCCGTTGTGACCAGTCTTGTCGCTCAAAATACCAAAGGCGTTCAATTGATCGAGCACGTTTCTCCTCAAATGTTGAAATCCCAATTGGAGAGTGTCTTTTCGGATATCAAGCCTCAGGCTGTAAAAACTGGCATGTTGGCGACTACTGAAATTATGGAAATCATCCAGCCCTATCTTAAAGAGCTGGATTGTCCCTATGTTCTTGACCCTGTTATGGTCGCTACTAGTGGAGACACTCTGATTGATACCAGTGCCAGAACTTACCTAAAAACAAACCTACTTCCCCTTGCAACCATTATCACTCCGAATCTTCCTGAGGCAGAAGAGATTGTTGGTTTTTCAATCCATGATCCTGAAGACATGCAGCGTGCTGGTCGCCTGATTTTAAAAGAATTTGGTCCTCAGTCTGTTGTTATTAAAGGTGGGCATCTCGAAGGCGGTGCCAAGGATTTCCTCTTTACCAAGGAGGACCAATTTGTCTGGGAAAGTCCACGAATTCAAACCTGTCATACACATGGTACTGGATGTACCTTTGCTGCAGTGATTACTGCTGAACTAGCCAAGGGGAAAACCCTCTATCAAGCAGTCGATAAAGCCAAGGCCTTTATCACGAAAGCCATCCAAGATGCCCCTCAACTCGGTCATGGTTCTGGCCCAGTCAACCATACAAGCTTTAAAGATTAAAAAAACTCTCTAGTTCCCACTTTAAGGGAATTAGAGAGTTTTTATACTCTTCGAAAATCTCTTCAAACTAGGTCAGCTTTATCAGCAACCTCAAAGCTGTGATTTGAGAAACCTGCGGCTAGCTTCCTAGTTTACTCTTTGATTTTCATTGAGTATTAATTAGAAAATAATATCATCCAACTTTTTTAAAAAAGCTTGTGTTTTTGCCTCTATATCTTCTGCCTGCATCAGATCGCGTACGACTGCTACTCCAGCTATACCCGTGCCGATAAGTTGGTCAATGTTCTCTGATGTCAAGCCGCCAATGGCAACTACTGGAATGGCAACCCTTTGGCAAATTGTCTTCAAGGTTGAAATCAGAGTGATGGGTGCATTTTCCTTGGTCGTAGTCGGGAAAATGGCTCCTGTCCCCAAGTAATCTGCTCCCCCTTCTTCTGCCTCGAGGGCTCTTTTTACAGTTTTAGCTGTGACACCGAGGATTTTTTCAGGACCTAGGACTTTGCGGGCAACCGAAACTGGTAGTTCATCGTCTCCAATATGCAGACCAGCAGCATCAACCGCAAGACAAACATCCAAACGATCATCGATTATCAAGGGTACCTGATAGGCATCTGTTATTTCCTTGACTTGTTTTGCCAGTTGATAATATTGATTGGTTGTGAGATTTTTTTCTCGCAATTGGACTATGGTAACCCCTGAAAGGCAAGCCCTCTCAATCTTTTCAAGAAAGCTTTCCAAGGAATCTTGGTAGCGATTGGTTACCAGATACAGTCTAAGCGCCTCTCTATTCATAAACATCTCCTTTGATAGCATCTAGCCAGTTTTCATCTCTTTTGAGGAGCGAAAGCTGATTGAGTACTTGGT
Organism: Streptococcus vulneris; assembly: GCF_019218685.1. Lineage (NCBI taxonomy): Bacteria > Bacillati > Bacillota > Bacilli > Lactobacillales > Streptococcaceae > Streptococcus > Streptococcus vulneris. The sequence continues at coordinate 48,323 of NZ_JAHUZC010000012.1, forward strand.
AACGAAAATCTTCCAATCCCATTCCTTGAACAACTATTCTCTCAGCGGAGATATTAAGATAAGAGACCGCTAGACACGAAGCTATAAAGCCAGTCCTTCCTTGGCTGAGAAAAACGGCGGTCAAGGCTCCAACCAAGTCTCCTGTCCCTGTTATCCAGTCTAATTCTGCACAGCCATTTCCCAGTACAGCGACCTGATTCTTCGAAACGATGAGGTCCTTGGGGCCTGTGACTAAGAATGACATACCTGGATAAAGCTGACACCAGTCTTTCAAGACTTGAAGTAAATCCTCAGTTTCTTGATCTTTAGCACTCGCATCAACCCCAACTCCATGGTGCTTTAAACCAACAAGACTTCGGATTTCTGACATATTTCCTTTAAGGACCATAGGCTTGTATTCTAAAAGATCTCTGACTAAGCTCTTACGAATGGATGAAGCCGTTACGCCAACCGCATCTACTACCATTGGGAGACCAGCTTGAGCTGCATAAGAAGCTGCCATACGGATTGCTTTTTCCTTCTCAGCTGACAAGTGCCCCAAATTGATGAAGAGTGCCTGGCTTTGCTTAGTAAAATCGAGAACCTCACGAGGGTCATCTGCCATGACAGGTTTACATCCCAGAGCCAAAATCCCATTTGCCAGCATTTCACAAGAAATTTCATTGGTAATACAGTGAATGAGGGAAGTCGTTCCCAGAGGAAAAGGATTTGTCAATTCCTGCATCAGTTTATCCTTTCATCAAAGAAATATCCCTGCACTTTTTTAAAGAATTCCTGCTTGATTAAAAATCGAAAGGCAATAAAGGAAATCGCTGTGCCAATCAAGGTTGCTCCGAAAAATCGAGGAGTGTAGATAAACCAGCTAAGCTTAGCGGCCGATCCTGTAAAGAGTACCATAACAGGATAGGAAACAATAGAACCAATAATACCTGTTCCCAAAATTTCTCCCAAGGCAGAAAAGTAAAATTTTCGACCATACTTATAAAAGAGACCTGCTAGAAGGGCTCCAAAAGTCGCTCCTGTTAGAGCTAAAGGCGGAATTCCTTGAGTCGTCATACGGATAAAGGCTGTCACTGTAGCCATAGCCAAGGCATAAACAGGTCCCATCATGATTCCTGCTAGAATATTAACTACACTGGACATCGGTGCCATTCCCTCAATCCGAAAGATAGGCGTAAGGACTACATCAAGGGCAATCATCATGGATAAAATGGTTAATTTGTGAACTTGCAATTGGTTCTTTCTCATATTTCTATTCTTCTCCTTTTTCTAAAGAGTGTAAATCACTCTTCCATGTCTGGTGTTGGTAGGCCATTTCCCAAAACTTGGCTTCCATGTGAACACTAATGTGGAAGGCATCTAGCATTTTTTTCCTGTCTGTCTCATCACTTTCTCGATAGAGTTGATTAACCAGCGCTCCCTCCTCTCTGATCTGTTGCTCTAACTCATCCGTAATATAAGTTTCAATCCATTGTTGGTAGAGAGGATTTGGTGACGGTCTAAGATTAAGTGATTTGCCTATATCATGATATAGCCAAGGACAAGGCAGCAAGCTGGCAAAAGCAATGCCCAAGTTCGGCTCTGCAAATTGACGATAAATGTGAGAGATATAATGATAGCAGGTTGGAGCGATTGGATGTTGCTCTATTTCCTGATCGCTGATTTCCAATTCCTTGAAAAATTGTTGGCGGATAAATAACTCACCTTCCACTAGACTCTGAGCATTTTGTTTCAAGAGTCTTTTCATCTCTTGGTTTGAAGTCTTATCAGCCAAGAGGTGATAGGCTTCTGAGAAGGCCTTCAAATAGTAGGCATCCTGAATCAAGTAATAGCGGAAAATTGCAGGGTCTAAATTCCCCTCTTGCAACTGTAAAATAAAGGGATGATGAAAAGAAGCCTGCCAAGCTTCCTTGGATAATTCCATCGCAATATCTGTAAATTCCATAATAACTCCTTTATAAAAATAGACTGGTTTGAAGCAATAAAAAGAACAGCAGGTAGATGAATAGTGTCCTTTGAGGAATATAAAAAGTCCGATAGCTATTCTCCACCTGTGCATGTTCGTCATATCCATGCGCCGATAGGGCTCTTAGGTAAAGATGGCGCCATCTAAAGACTGTCATCAGAACCTTGCTGTAAATCAAGGGAGACCAAAAATGCAGTTCTTGACCGCGTAATAAGCAAGCTTCCTTGAGGGACTTGATTTCTTGCTGGATAAGGGGGAAGGAATTGAATACCACAATCAAGGCATAGGCCCAAGAGCGTGATAACCCCTTTTGAGCCAAGTACAAGAGAAGCTCTTTTAGGGAAATAGAGGAAACAAAGACAAGACCAATACAAACGGTCACAAAGGCTCTCGTTCCAAGCATGACTGCCTGCGAAGTATCTCCGTGTAACTGAACTGCCCAGTAGTTGGCCAAGGATGGCAAAATGGCGAGCAGAATCATCCAAGCCAATACTTTAAATCGACGGTAATAGAGCATAAAGAGAATACAAAATGCGACTACCGAAAGATTCAGAGCAATCGAAGGAATGAAGGATGTTTCCAAGGATAAAATCAGCAAGAAGAGACTGATAATCGGTGTCTGGGTTGCTACTTTGACCATACTATCCCACCTCCCCTTGGGTATTGCTACTCTGAGATGTGAGTGGTTTGGTAATTGTCACTTCTTTCACATGACTGAGACCTTGACTAGTCATCTCAATCCAATAATCAACCACAGATATCAAGGGATCTAAACGATGGCTAATGATCAAAAAACTTCTTCCTTGATTTCTGTCCTCCACAATCCACTGACAAAAATAATGGCAGGCTCTATCATCCAAACCAGCAAAAGGTTCATCTAGCAAAATCACGGAAGCTTTACTGGTCAAGATGGTCAAGAGCTGAAGAATCTTTTGCTGGCCACCACTTAATTGATAGGGACTCTTATCGAGTGCCTGCTCCAAATCAAAATATTGTAAAGCTTTAAAAATCCGCTGATTTCTTTCAGAATCAGGTCCATCTAATTGAAGTTCCTCTCGCAGACTGACTCTGATAAACTGCTTCTCAGCTTCCTGAACAACACCCGTCAGGTCACGATACAAACTCTTTTTCTTTTTCAGGACTGTCCCCCTCCAAGTAATTCGTCCTTTATACTTTTGAAATTGAAGAATAGACCGAAAGAGGGTTGATTTCCCGACACCATTATCACCCAAAATACAGGAAATTCCTTTATAGAATGTGAAATCCGCAATCGAAAAGAGGGGGCGCTTATCCAGCTCACAAGTCGTTCCATCCATATGGAATAGTTCTGGACTAGAAGCAACTTCCTTTGAAGCAACCTGTGTCGTCTCAGAGGTAGGGATTTTAAATACTTCCCTTAGTTGACCATCTCTTAGCTCCACCATATGGTCGATATAGGCTTCATAGTCCGTTAAATCATGGTCGCACAAAATAACTGTCTTCCCATCAGAGACCAACTCTTTTAGAATCTCCAATATCTCTATCCTACTCTTGCGGTCAATGGAAGAGAAGGGCTCATCCAAGAGATAGACCCTAGGATTCATAGCAAAGAGAACTGCCAGTGCAGCCTTTTGCTTTTCTCCACCTGATAAGTGATGGATGGGACGGTGCAAGATAGCCTTGCAGCGACATTGCTGGACAACCTCTGCTATTTTAGAAGCAATTTCCTGAACGGGATGCCCAATATTTTCCAAGGTAAAAACCAGCTCCTCAAACAAGTTCTCCATGGTAAATTGATGATTGGGATTTTGAAAGAGAATACCAATCATCTGGACACGTTCGATAATAGAAAGTTGACTGACCTCCCTCCCATTTATCAGGACTTGACCGCTATAGGGAAGAGAACTGACTTGGGCAATCATTTGAAAGAGGCTAGATTTTCCTGAACCACTGCTCCCAACTAACAAGGTAAAGGCTTGCGCATGAAAAGTAAAATCAAGTGGCTCAGAGAAGATTGGGGACTGAATCGCTCGTAGTTCCAGACCCATCTATGCCTTGCCTCCAGCTGCAAACTGATGATAGAGTTTGACAATAGCACGAACCAAGATGGTACAGAAGAAAAAGACGGAAATAAAACGTACTACAAGCAAGGAAAGGACAAAAGGAAGGGAGAAGGCGTAGTAACCTAACTTAATGTATTCATAGACAAAGCTAACAAGCGTAATTCCAATACTATTGGCAGTTAGAGAGAGCCAACTTTCATAGCGATTCTTGGTTACGATAAAACCAAGTTCACTTCCCAAACCTTGAACCAAGCCAGACAAAAGGGCACCTAGACCGAATTGGCTACCATAAAGGACTTCAGCAAGCGCAGCTAGCACTTCTCCAATCGTTGCGCTTCCCACTCTTGGAACAAAGATGGCCGCAATGGGCGCAGCCATACACCAGAGACCAAAGAGGATTTCATTGGCAAAGGCCTGCAAGCCAAGAGGGGCTAAAATCAGAGTGAGGACATCAAACAGATAGCCGGATCCTACAAAAACGCCACCAAAAAAGATAGACAAGAAAGCAAGTAAAATAACATCTTTTAACTGCCATTTTTTCAACATAAAAAACTCCTTTTTTAAAGAAAAGTGGGGTATTCAAGGTGAGCTACCGAAAGGCTTAACGTCCAGCCTATCCTCTTTTGATAAACAAAAAAACTCCAATTACAATCAAGAATTAGAGTTTAGCTTACAAGATTAGACAGTTCTTTTCGACATACGAAAAAAAACCATTTCACATTTCCCTTCGCCAGTCTTAACTGTATCAGGTTCAATGGGTATCATCTCAGCCTAAAGCACCCCAAATGTCTTTATTATTTAATTATATAAATATTATAACAAACGATTTATTCTAGTTCAAGAAATTGAACTGGAAATACAGCCTTGTACTCAAAAAGACAGCAGATCTTTCTTTTGCAAAAACCAAATGTCTTGTTTGATAGATTAGCTATTTAAACTGAATCAGGACATATCTTTTTAGAAAAGGAAAACTTCCACTTACTTAGAATCCAAGGATCGATACCTATTGTTCACTCATTTCCCGAACAGTTTTTTCTATATTTTTTGCATACGATATTGCTGAAATGATTGAAACACCGTCAACATTGGTCTTCATAATGTCTTTAATATGTTTCGTCTGTATCCCACCAATTGCAACTAAGGGCATTTGTGGCAATAGTTTTCTCATCAATTTAAGACCTTCATAACCTATAGCACCACCAGCATCATCCTTTGACTGGGTATCAAATACAGGACCAACACCAACATAATCTACATATTCAACTTTTGATTGTTGAAATTCTTTCTCGTTTTTTATAGAAAGACCAATTATTTTATCTGGCATCAATTTTCTAATTTCATCAACTCCAAGGTCATCTTGTCCTACATGTACGCCATCAGCGTCAATTTCCATTGCCAAATCAATATCATCATTAACAATAAACGGCACATTGTATTTTTTACAAAGATCCTGTAGTTTAATTGCTAATTCGACTTTTTCTTTACCTTCTAAGGCTCCCTCACCTTTTTCACGAAATTGAAATAAGGTTATACCACCTTTTAAGGCCTCCTCAACGACTCTATATAGATCTTTTCCTTGGCAAGTAGTCGTCCCACAAATAAAATATAGTTTTAGTAATTCTTTATGAAACATCTTACTTCACTCTTTTGAATTCCTTTACATCTTCGTCTGTAATCTCGTATAAGGCATTTATAAATTCAACTTTAAATGTTCCAGGAAGATGTCCATTTGGACGTTTTTCTGCCATTTCTCCAGCGATATTGTAAACCAACATTGCTGTTTCTAATGATTTCAATTCTTGACCTTTTTCTAGTCCGATAAAGCTTGCTACTACAGCACCTAATAAACATCCAGTTCCAATAACTTTTGGCATCATGGCACTACCATTATGAATCGTTACCACTTCTCCATTTACCGCAATGGCATCCACTTCACCTGTTACTATTATAGGAATATTGAACTTCTTATTTGCTGCTAGAGCAATTTCATCAATATTATCTACGCCCGCACTATCTACTCCTTTAGATGCCACATTTATTCCTACTAAAGAGGCAATCTCGCCAGCATTTCCTCTAATCGCTGCTAGTTTGTAATTGTTGATTAGATCATCTGCTACTTTTTTTCTATATTCTCCTGCTCCACAGGCTACAGGATCTAAAACTGCTGGGACATTATATTTCTCTGCAATTTTCAGAGCAGCTTGGTATAATTTCCAATTTTCATCTGTCAATGTTCCTATGTTTATTAATAAACCTCCAGCATACTTTAACAAATCCTCTAAATCTGCAGGAAACTCACTCATAGCTGGTGATGCACCCAGTGCTACTAATCCATTTGCTGTGAAATTTTTTACTACATCATTGGTTATGCAAATGACCAAAGGTGCTTTTTCTTTTAATAATTTTAAACTTGTCATATTGAAATCCTTCCTTTTCACTTTATACGATCTATTGATTTCAATTTATCTCTATCTTTCGTTAAGAAATTTTTTTTACATTGAATGATTTATGCTCGATGAAAATCAAAGAGCAAACTAGGAAGCTAGCCGCAGGCTGTACTTGAGTACGGCAAGGTGAAGCTGACGTGGTTTGAATTTGATTTTCGAAGAGAATTACCTCATCAAATTTGTCAATATCCTAAACTTTCTCTAGGCGTCATAACCAATATCAAAAAAGGCTAATTCTAAAGCGACCGCTTGATTCCAGCGTTGCTGAAGTTCTGTCAAACCTTCTCGATCTTGTCCGACACGATTGAGTTCGTCAACCAGAAATTGAACCCACTCTGCAAAGAAAGGACCTCTGTGGAGGTTGATCCATTCCGAATGAATATAGGCTTCAGGTAGAGCCAAATCTTTAGAACCCCAGTCTAAATAGAGACCTTCTGCAATGACTAGCATGACCAAAAGATGAGCATAATCTGATGATGACACAGCAGAATACATAAGCTGCTGAAAGGCTTTTGTTACAGGATGCAAGGTCACTTCCAGATAGTCATGCTCTGCTACTTTTAACTCCATGAAAGCCTTTTGGAAATAACCGTCTTCATCTGCTTCAAGAAAGCCTAGTTGCTTGGCAAAACGAAGCTTGGATTCAAGCTGGTCTGCGTGGGCTACGCAAGCACCCAGCATGGATAAGAAGGCATCAAAGAAGTGATAATCTTGAATCAGGTATTCTTTTAAGACCTTATTCTCAATTGTCCCCGCAAAAAGTTCCTTAACAAAACGATGATTGATTGCAGCTTGCCAATCCTTATGACTGCTTTTTAATAATTCTCCAACAATCAAACCTGGCTCAAATGCATAGTCTTGTGTTTCCATATTTACTTTTCCTCTCTTTACTCGTTCGTAATCAACAAAATATCAAGAAAATCCTAGTTTTACTTGACCTTTTTAAAGAAAATCAAGGGCGTTCAAGAAGAGCTACCTAAATTCTTTGTATCACCTTCATCCGGCTTATATAAACAAAAAAACTCCAATTACAATCAAGAATTAGAGTTTAGCTTACAAGATTAGATCGTTCATTTCGACATACGAAAAAACGTTTCACATTTCCCTTCGCCAGTCTTAACTGTATCAGGTTCAATGGGTATCATCTCAGCTTAAAGCACCCCAAATGTCTTTATTATTTAATTACTGCACCAGTATAGCAAAAAATGAAAGCCCTAGCAAGATTTTTGATTAGAAAATATATTTATATAGATTTCAATGGTGATTTATTCTTCCTATAGACGAAGAAAAACCTCCACATTCAGTGGAGGCAATCTTTTTATCAATACAATTTTAAGTCACGAGGATCGACTGGGAAGGTTGGGTTGTATGGGTTGTGACGGAGTTTGAAGTGTTTGACATCTTCAATAGTCTGAGTTCCAGACAATTGCATAACTGTCTTCAATTCTGCATTCAAGTGTTCAAAGACTTGACGCACACCGACACTACCACCGAGAGCCAAACCATAGATAACAGGGCGACCAATAGCTACCAAGTCTGCTCCTGAAGCCAAGGCTTTAAAGACGTGTTGACCACGACGAATACCAGAGTCAAAGACAATTGGCACACGTTTGTCAACTGCTTCTGCTACTTCTTGAAGTGAGTCAAAAGCAGCTGGTCCACCGTCGATTTGGCGGCCACCGTGGTTGGTTACCCAGATACCAGAAGCTCCCGCAGCAAGCGAACGTTCAACGTCCTCACGGCATTGTGGTCCCTTGACATAAACAGGAAGTCCTGAGTATTCAGCAATAAATTCTACATCACGTGGAGACAAGCGTTGTTTAGCTGATTTGTAAACAAAGTCCATTGATTTACCAGCACCTTCTGGTAGGTATTCTTCAACAATCGGCATGCCAACTGGGAAGACAAAACCATTACGCTTATCTACCTCACGATTGCCCCCTACCGTAGCATCAGCCGTCAAGACAATCGCTTTATAACCTTCAGCCTTCACACGGTCCATGATGTGGCGATTGATTCCGTCATCTTTACTAAAGTAAAACTGGAACCAATGTGGTGTCCCTTGAAGGGCTTCTGTAATTTCTGGAAGATCTACAGTAGAGTAAGAGCTAGTTGTGTAAAGAGAACCAAACTCATGCACACCACGCGCAGTAGCCACTTCACCCTGTTCATTTGCCAATTTATGAGCTGCAACAGGTGCCATAATGATTGGTGAAGACAATTTTTCACCTGCAAATTCAATCTCTGTACTTGGATTTTCTACATTGCAAAGCGTATGCGGAACGATGAGTTTGTGGTTAAAGGCGCGAATATTCTCACGCAAAGTGAAAGTATCTTCCGCCCCACTAGCGATATAGCCAAATGCGGCTTTAGGGATAACTTGTTGCGCCATTGGCTCCAAATCATAGGTATTGATGAAATCTACATGACCTTCTGCATTGCTTGTTTTGTATGACATAAAATGCCCTCCTTAATAAGTAAGCGTTTACTTTGTATATTACAAAAATATCTTAACTCTTTTTTCAAAACTTTTCAAATATTTTGTTTGTAAATTTCAGAAATTTTATGTCTATGATAAAAAATCCTTATAACGGCAATAAAAAATAGATATTATCCAAAGAAGATTTTAAGTGCTACAATAACTGTATTATTTCTAGATGGGAGGTTCTATTTTTGGATTGGTCCATTGTTGAACAATATCTACCACTATATCAAAAGGCATTCTTTCTGACCTTGCATATTGCAGTTTGGGGAATTCTGGGATCCTTTCTGCTCGGTTTAATCGTTAGTATCATCCGACATTATCGAATCCCTGTTTTGACGCAAGTAGCGACAGCCTACATTGAATTATCACGTAATACGCCCCTTTTGATTCAACTCTTCTTTCTCTATTTCGGACTTCCTCGAATCGGGATTGTCCTATCTTCAGAAGTCTGTGCCACTTTAGGACTGGTCTTTTTAGGAGGCTCCTATATGGCAGAATCTTTCCGAAGTGGGCTGGAAGCCGTCAGTCAAACCCAGCAGGAGATTGGATTAGCAATCGGTCTGACGCCTGTACAGGTCTTTCGCTATGTGGTTCTTCCGCAAGCAACAGCTGTGGCACTCCCCTCCTTTAGTGCCAATGTCATTTTCCTCATCAAGGAAACCTCTGTTTTCTCAGCAGTAGCTTTGGCCGACCTCATGTACGTTGCCAAGGACTTGATTGGACTATATTATGAGACAGACATTGCGCTAGCTATGTTGGTAGTTGCTTATCTTATCATGTTGCTACCCATCTCACTGCTCTTTAGTTGGATAGAAAGGAGGCTCCGCCATGCAGGATTCGGGAATCCAAGTACTCTTCCAGGGAAATAATCTCCTGAGAATCTTACAGGGTTTGGGCGTTACGATTGGGATATCCATCCTGTCTGTCCTCTTATCCATGATGTTCGGAACAGTCATGGGAATCATTATGACCTCCCATTCTAGAATCGTACGATTTTTAACACGATTGTATCTGGAATTCATCCGTATCATGCCCCAACTGGTGCTACTCTTCATCGTTTACTTTGGCTTGGCTCGAAACTTTAATATCAATATCTCAGGTGAGACTTCTGCTATTATCGTTTTCACCCTCTGGGGAACAGCTGAGATGGGGGACTTGGTCCGTGGAGCCATCACTTCCCTTCCTAAGCATCAGTTTGAAAGTGGACAGGCACTCGGCTTAACCAATGTTCAACTTTACTACCACATCATTATCCCACAAGTCTTTAGAAGATTACTGCCACAAGCCATCAATCTTGTTACTCGGATGATTAAAACCACTTCCTTGGTTGTTTTGATAGGGGTTGTTGAGGTTACAAAGGTTGGACAACAAATCATCGATAGCAATCGCCTGACCATCCCAACTGCTTCCTTTTGGATTTATGGAACCATTCTAGTCTTGTATTTCGCAGTTTGCTTTCCTATTTCCAAACTATCCACTCACCTAGAAAAACATTGGAGGAACTAAATGTCTGAAACTATCTTAGAAATCAAGGAACTAAAAAAATCCTTCGGAGACAATCCCATCCTCCAAGGACTTTCTCTAGATATCAAAAAGGGAGAAGTTGTCGTCATCCTAGGACCATCTGGTTGTGGTAAAAGTACCCTCCTTCGTTGCCTCAATGGCTTAGAAAGTATTCAGGGTGGAGATATCCTGCTGGATGGTCAGTCTATCGTTGAAAATAAAAAAGATTTTCACCTCGTTCGCCAAAAGATTGGTATGGTTTTTCAAAGCTATGAACTTTTTCCCCATCTGGATGTCCTTCAAAACCTCATCCTAGGCCCTATCAAGGCTCAAAGGAGAGACAAGAAAGAAGTCACTGAAGAAGCTTTGAAACTACTAGAACGTGTCGGTTTGCTAGATAAACAACATAGCTTTGCGCGTCAATTATCTGGTGGACAGAAGCAACGGGTTGCAATTGTTCGTGCCCTCCTCATGCATCCAGAAATCATCCTTTTTGACGAAGTGACTGCTTCGCTGGATCCAGAAATGGTGCGTGAGGTTCTGGAACTCATCAATGACTTGGCCCAAGAAGGCCGTACCATGATTTTAGTAACCCACGAAATGCAGTTTGCCCAAGCAATTGCCGATCGGATTATCTTCCTCGACCAAGGGAAAATTGCTGAAGAAGGAACGGCTCAAGCCTTCTTTACCAATCCTCAAACTAAACGAGCCCAGGAATTTTTAAACGTCTTTGACTTTAGCCAATTTGGCTCATATCTATAAAGGAGATTCTTATGAAACTATTCAAACCACTCTTAACTGTTTTGGCACTTGCCTTTGCCCTTATCTTTGTCACAGCTTGTAGCTCAGGTAGAAATGGTGGTGCATCGTCAGGTAAAACCACTGCCAAGGCTCGCACAATCGATGAAATCAAAAAAAGCGGTGAGCTACGAATCGCCGTGTTTGGAGATAAGAAACCTTTTGGTTACGTTGACAATGACGGTTCTTACCAAGGTTACGATATTGAACTTGGGAACCAATTAGCACAAGACCTTGGGGTGAAGGTTAAATACGTTTCAGTTGATGCTGCCAACCGTGCTGAATATTTGATTTCAAACAAGATAGATATTACTCTTGCCAACTTTACAGTGACTGACGAACGTAAGAAACAAGTTGATTTTGCCCTTCCTTACATGAAAGTTTCTCTTGGTGTCGTATCACCAAAGACTGGTCTCATTACAGATGTCAAACAACTTGAAGGTAAAACTTTGATTGTCACAAAAGGAACGACCGCTGAAACTTATTTTGAGAAAAATCACCCAGAAGTAAAACTCCAAAAATACGACCAATATAGCGATGCCTACCAAGCTCTTCTTGACGGACGTGGAGATGCCTTTTCTACTGACAATACTGAAGTCCTAGCTTGGGCGCTTGAAAATAAAGGATTTGAAGTAGGAATTACTTCCCTCGGTAATCCAGATACCATTGCGGCAGCAGTACAAAAAGGTAACCAAGAATTGCTAGACTTCATCAATAAAGATATTGAAAAATTAGGTAAGGAAAACTTCTTCCACAAGGCCTATGAAAAAACACTTCACCCAACCTACGGTGACGCTGCTAAAGCTGACGACCTGGTTGTTGAAGGTGGAAAAGTCAACTAATACTCTTCGAAAATCTCTTCAAACCACGTCAGCTTCACCTTGGATTATATTTGATTTTCATTGAGTATAAGATCCAATAACATCACAAAAAGAAATCAGGTAATCCTAGTGACTACCTGATTTTCTATGTTTTAAGCGTTTTGCCAATTTTCTTGGTCTTCTTTAAATCGTTTTAGGAGATCTAAGCCTTCTGGTGTGATGTAACCTTCTTCTTGAGCTAGGTGAATGAGTTCACTGTAGTTAGAAAGTGTTAACAGCTTAACACCAGCATCTGCAAAGTTTTTGTCTGCTTTTGGCAATTGGTAGCTGAAAATCGCTACAACTCCAAGCACATCTGCTCCTTCTCGTTTAGCAGCTGCTACTGCTTCAAGAACAGAACCACCTGTTGAAATAAGATCTTCAACCACTACCATTTTTTGACCCTGAGTTACGCGGCCTTCGATTTGATTACCAGCACCGTGGTCTTTTGGTTTGCTACGGATGTAGGCAAATGGCAGATTCATCTTGTCAGCAATGATGGCTCCGTGAGGAATCCCAGCTGTTGCAGTTCCTGCAATCACTTCTACCTCTGGAAAGGCTTCTTTAATAGCTTCCACAAAGCCATTTTCAATTAGGGTACGAGTTTCTGGATAGGCTAGTGTCACACGATTATCAGTGTAAATGGGCGACTTGATACCAGATGCCCAAGTGAAAGGCTCCTCTGGTTTGAGGTAAACGGCTTGAATTTTCAAGAGGTGGCTGGCGATATCTTTAGCAAGTGTCATGGTCTTCTCCTTTTATTTTATAATCTAGTTCTTTAATTCCAGTCCTGTGTCCATTCATCCTTGATGGCATGATAAGCTGCAACAGGATTCTCAGCTTGGGTAATGGGACGTCCCACTACGATATAGTCACTGCCGATTTGATAGGCATCTGCTGGCGTCATGACGCGTTTTTGATCTCCTACTGCAGCACCTGCAGGACGAATGCCCGGTGTCAGACAGATAAAATCTGGATTGGTGGCCTGCTTGATGAATTCCACTTCCTGAGCCGAGCAAACGACACCATCCAAGCCCGCTTCAGCTGTCTTCCTAGCATAATGAATCACAGACTCTTGCAGGCTGGTCTGGATGTTTTGAAAATCCTGCATCTGGGCTTCTGACGTTGATGTCAGCTGCGTTACAGCAATCAATTTTGCTTGACTTCCAAGACCTTCACGCGCAGCCTTCATCATCTCCACGCCGCCAGCGGCATGAACATTAGTCATATCCACACCAAGCTGAGCCAAGACCTTCATGGCTGACTTGACTGTATTAGGAATGTCATGCAGCTTAAGATCCAAAAAAACACTGTGCCCCAGGCCTTTCAAGTAAGATACAATCTCAGGCCCCGTTGCGTAATAAAGCTCCATCCCTACCTTAAGATAAAGGCTTTCTTCTGCTGGAAAAAGAGCTAAGAATTCCTTGACCGCCTCAAAACTAGGAAAATCAAGAGCAATGACTGGACGATGTTCTCGCATAGGTTTCTCCTTTTACCTTTGCTAGTGAGAGAGTCTGGGCAACAGAAGCCACGAAAAAAGGAACCTGCCAACAGCAAGGTTCCACGAAAAATGGGTAGTCTCCACCCTTTCACCGTCTAACCTTAGCTGCCTCTCTGGACTGCTTTAAAGGTTTTTTACTATTCTATTATTTCTACTAACACTTGTCAAGTAAAAACATGGCAACTAAAGAGCTATAGAAGAAAAGGTAAACCTAGCGACGCGATGAACGTCGGGTCGTTTGGTTTTGATTGCCCTCTTCCTCCAGCTTTTTCCTTTCCTCTTCTAGTTTATTCTGCTGTTCTTCCAGTCTTTTCTTCTCTTCCTCTTTTTGTTTCTTCTCAGCTTCCTTAGCATCTTGTTTGGCTTTTTCCTCAGCCTCCATAATTAATTTATCCGCCACAGTGTAACTGTAAATTCCAGCTTCCATGTCAATCACACTCGGTTCTGACAATTGTGGCTTAATCTTACTGTAATATGGCAGTTTCTTACTCATTTCAGATAGAGGAACCAAGACCTCGTCCGAATCATTCATAGTCAATCGAATTAAATCTGATGTGACCTTGCTTGGGGCTAGTTCCACCTTTTGGATAGCCGCCTTGAGTTCTGGACTAATTTGAGCAAGTTCTGAGGTAAAGGTCTTGATTTGTTCGCTGTCATTAAAGAGAACTGATATATAAGTTTCTGGCAGACTCACCAAACTTACCGAACTGGTCTCAAGCTGACCGCTTGAAAGGATTGGATAATGGCTTTCTCCAGAAACATAGTAGGCCACAATATCATATTCCTTGACCTTGATAGTAAACTTGGTTGGAAATTGATAGACAAGCTGAGCTGATTCAACCCAATAATTAGACTTGATCTGCTCTTCATATTTTACCTTATCTAGCAGAAGGTTAATCGTATAATCCGAATCCTGAATGCCTGAAGCCTGTCGAATATCATCAGCTGTAGTTTGCACTGTTCCCTCAACACCAATATCCTTCATGGTCGCATAAGGACTGAGCAAATAAGCAGAGACAACCAATAAAATCAGACTGAGAAACAAAATCGAGATAGCCCGCCAGATATGAACTCCTGGAATTTTCGGTTTGACCGGTTTTTCCTTAACAGGCTTTTTCTCTGCCTTTTTATCCCGTTTATCCTCTTTCTCTGTCTTTTTAGACTTTGATTCTTCTTTGACTACTTCTTTTTTGACGTCTTCTGACTCTTCTACTTTTTCTTCAGCATCTTCCTTAGCTGATTTTGGGTCTTTTGGATCAGATTCACTCTCTTGGTCCTCGGTTGCATCTGACTTTTCAGATTTTGAAGCCATTCGTGCTTGTCTTTCCTTTTCCTTCTCCTCAGCTAGGGCTACCTCTTCTTCAGCCTTCTTTTTTAGATATTCCTGGTTTCGTTTCTGCCATTCTGATAACTCTTTAAATTCTTCGAGGATTTCTTTGCCCTCATTTTTCTTATCTTTTGACATTTACTTTCCTTATGATAAATCTTTTTTCAACAATTGATAAAAATCTGCTAGAGATTTCAATTCCTTTGAAGCCCTCATCTTAGCTTGGTAATCTTCCTTGTGACTTAGTAAGTGAGAAAGCTTCTCTTCTAAACTGTCCAAGGTCAAATCGCTTTCTTGAAGCTCTTCTGCATAGCCTTTTTTTACAAAGTAAGCTGCATTTTCAATCTGGTCTCCACGACTAGCTTCACGACCAAGTGGCACAATAACATGCAATTTTGCCATGGCCAAGAGCTCAAAAATCGTATTGGCACCACCTCGTGTCACAACAATATCAGCCAATTCCATCAAGGGTTGATAGAGATTGGTCACATAGTCAACACGAAAAAGATTTTGGCTCAACTCATTCAGGCTAGAATCTCCAGTTAGATTGATAATATTGTAGCGCTCTGTCAGTTCTTTCTTATGGTCTGTCACCAATTGGTTAAAGACACGAGCGCCTGCAGAACCACCGACAAACAATACAGTTGGCAATTTAGGATTAAAGTGGGTTTGGATATCCACCAATTCATCTGGTTCTGAATTTTTTTGGTCTGAAACCTTGGTCACTGCTCCCACATGCTCGACCTTAGACAAACTTGAAGCTTGTTCAAAGGTTGAATACATCTTCGTCGCAAATTTATAGGCGATTTTATTGGCCAAGCCCATAGATAGGTCAGATTCGTGAATAAAGACAGGAACTCCAGACACACGCGCAGCGATAACTGGCGGCACAGAGACAAAACCTCCCTTTGAAAAAAGGGCCTGTGGACGAAGTCGCAACATGATAAAGAGAGATTGGACAATTCCCCAGCCAACTTTGAAGACGTCCAGCATATTTTGCCAAGAGAAATAGCGACGCAATTTTCCAGTCGCAATAGAATGGAAGGTAACATCCAAACCTGACTTGAGGATTTCTTGGTGTTCGATACCACGCTTGTCCCCGATATAGTGGACTTCCCAACCATCTTCGATGAACTTAGGCATTAACAAAAGGTTAAGGGTCACGTGTCCAACCGTCCCCCCACCTGTAAAGACAATTTTTTTCATATTATTCCTTTAACTCCGCTACTGTGTCGATAAAGAGGTCGCCACGTACTTCAAAGTTAGCATACATATCCCAGCTGGCATTGGCAGGACTGAGAAGAACCACATCTCCTTGAGTCGCAAGCTCGTAGGCCTTGCGGGTCGCATCTGCAATATCAGTCGCATCCACATATGCCACACCAGCCTTGTCTGCTGCCCGTTTAACACGTTCTGCAGACTGACCAAGGATGACCATCTTCTTGAGTCCAGTAATATCTGGCACCAATTCGTCAAACTCATTGCCACGGTCCAAACCACCTGCAATCAAAATGACCTTGCTGTTGTCAAATCCTGACAAGGCTTTTTGAGTAGCCAAGATATTGGTTGACTTGCTATCATTATAGAATTTGACACCCTTGATTTCATCCACAAATTGGAGACGGTGTTTGACACCACCAAAGGCTGAAAGAGTTTCTTTGATGGTTTGGTTATCAACACCACGAAGCTTGGCTACAGCAATAGTCGCAAGGGCATTTTCCACATTGTGACTACCTGGAACTCCGATTTCATTCGCTGCCATGACTACTTCCCCACGGAAGTAGAGTTGACCATCTTCCAAATAAGCTCCATCAACCTTTTCCTGTGTTGAGAATGGTACAACGGTAGCTTGTGTTTTAGTAGCCAAGTCTTTTGCCAAGTCTTGATTAAAGTTCAAGATAAGGAAATCAGCCGCTGTCATCTTGTTCTGGATATTCCACTTGGCTGCTACATATTCCTCAAAAGAACCATGATAATCAATATGAGTTGGCATGAGGTTGGTAATAACTGCAATCTCAGGATGGAATTCTTGAACGCCCATCAGTTGGAAAGAAGAAAGTTCCATGACAAGAGTGTCCTTGTCTGACGCAGTTTGGGCCACTTGACTAGCTGGATAGCCGATATTCCCTGATAAAAGACCATGTTGCCCAACAGCAGTCAAAACTTCCCCAATCATAGTCGTTGTGGTTGTTTTACCGTTCGAACCAGTAATACCGATAATTGGCGCTTCTGAAATCAAGTAAGCCAATTCCACCTCAGTCAAGACTGGAATTCCCTTGGCCAAAGCCTTTTCAATCATGGGATTGCTGTAAGGGATGCCTGGATTTTTCACCATAAGGGCAAACTCTTCATCCAAGAGTTCCAAAGGATGGCCACCTGTGATAACCTTGATCCCTTCTTCCAGCAAACTTTGGGCAGCTGGATTGTCCTCGAATGGTTTCCCATCATTTACCGTCACAATGGCACCTAGCTTGTCCAACAAACGAGCTGCAGATTCACCTGACTTGGCCAAACCTAAAACAAGTACTTTCTTATTTTTAAATTGATCTATTACTTTCATGTCTCGAACTCCATTTCTACTCTTACTATTTTACCATTTTTATGGAAATAATTCTAAATGAAAATGCTCAGATTGGGCATTCTAACAAGCAAAAAGAGAGCCGAAACTCTCTTTTTATCTTCTTTTACTTTTATTAACCGACATGAGGGTAATATCTCGCAAGCTAAAGTATGCTAAGAAGAGCATGGCAATTGCGATAAAGAATTCTGTCGGTAGCTGAAAGATTTGCAGGACAGACAACATCAGCAAAATCAAAAGTGCTACGAAAGCAAAGACGACAAGGACGATATTGACTGTCCCTTTAATGCTTTGTGGTGTCGCAAATACATAGAGTAGTAATAAGAGGAGTCCTATGATTAAATAAACCATCTTTATCTCTTTCTAGCTCTTATTCAGCTGATTTTTTCTTCTTGTTAGCTTTCTCACGCTCTGCCTTGTTAAGGATTTGTTTACGCAAACGGATAGACTCAGGAGTTACTTCCATGTACTCATCATCATTCAAGAACTCAAGAGACTCTTCAAGGGTCAAGATACGAGGTGTCTTGATAACAGCTGTTTGGTCCTTAGTAGCTGAACGAACGTTAGTCATTTGTTTTGCCTTAGTGATGTTAACGGTCAAGTCGTTTTCACGAGAGTTTTCACCGATAATCATTCCTTCATAAACCTCAGTACCTGGGTTGACAAAGATTGTACCACGTTCTTCGATAGACATGATTGAGTAAGTTGTAGCCTTACCAGCATCGATAGAAACAAGGGCACCACGGTGACGACCACCAATTTCACCTGGAATCAAAGGCAAGTATTGGTCGAAGGTATGGTTCATGATACCGTAACCACGAGTCATTGACAAGAACTCAGTTGAGTATCCAATCAAACCACGCGCTGGAACAAGGAAGACCAAACGAGTTTGACCATTACCAGTTGAAATCATATCCAACATTTCACCCTTACGTTCAGAAAGACTTTGGATAACAGATCCTTGGTATTCTTCTGGAGTGTCGATTTGAACACGTTCAAATGGCTCACATTTAACTCCATCGATTTCTTTTACGATAACTTCTGGACGAGATACTTGAAGTTCATATCCCTCACGACGCATTGTTTCGATAAGGATTGACAAGTGCAATTCTCCACGTCCTGAAACAGTCCATTTATCTGGTGAATCAGTTGGGTCAACACGAAGGGAAACGTCTGTTTGCAATTCTGCCTGCAAGCGTTCTTCCACCTTACGAGAAGTTACCCATTTACCTTCTTTACCAGCAAATGGTGAGTTGTTGACCAAGAAAGTCATTTGAAGAGTTGGCTCATCGATGTGTAGGATTGGAAGAGCTTCTACTGCATCTGTCGGAGTAATGGTTTCACCGACAAAGATATCTTCCATACCTGAAACGGCAATCAAGTCACCTGCTTTGGCTTCTTGGATTTCACGACGTTCCAAACCAAAGAAACCGAAGAGTTTTGTAACACGGAAGTTTTTAGTTGTGCCGTCAAGTTTAGAAAGGGTAACTTGGTCCCCAACCTTAACAGTACCACGGAAGACACGACCGATACCGATACGTCCAACGAAGTCATTGTAGTCCAAAAGTGACACTTGGAACTGCAAAGGCTCATCTGAGTTGTCTACTGGAGCTGGGATATGGTCGATAATTGTGTCAAAGATTGGTGCCATAGTAGCTTCTTGGTCAGCTGGATCATCTGACAATGAAGAAGTTCCGTTGATCGCTGAAGCATACACTACTGGGAAATCAAGCTGGTCATCATCTGCACCAAGCTCGATGAAAAGTTCCAATACTTCATCCACTACTTCAGCTGGGCGAGCTGATGGTTTGTCGATTTTGTTAACAACCACGATTGGGACAAGGTCTTGTTCCAAGGCTTTTTTCAATACAAAACGAGTCTGTGGCATTGTTCCTTCGTAGGCATCTACGACCAAAACAACACCGTCAACCATTTTCATGATACGCTCAACTTCTCCACCGAAGTCCGCGTGTCCTGGTGTGTCCATGATATTGATACGAGTTCCGTTATAGGCAACGGCTGTATTTTTAGCAAGAATGGTAATTCCACGCTCTTTTTCGATATCGTTTGAGTCCATAGCACGCTCTGCCAATTCAGTACGTGCATCAAGCGTTTCTGATTGTTTCAATAATTCGTCAACGAGGGTTGTTTTACCGTGGTCAACGTGGGCGATAATCGCAATGTTACGGATATCTTCTCTTAATTTTGTCATGATTTCCTCTATAATATTCAAAATTTATTTTCTAACTGAACGATTATACCATAATTTCAAGTAAATAACATAACTCAAGCAAGTGTAAATGTTTTCACTCTGCTTTTCTTTTCACGTCAAGTCTTTTCAAAGCAAGCGACTTATGATAAGATAGGCACAGTATGCGTTTAGATAATTTATTAGCCCAAGAAAAAATCAGCCGAAAGGCCATGAAACAAGCCTTACTCAAAGAGGAAATTCTAGTCGATGGTCGCCCAGCCCGCTCTCTAGCCCAAAATATCGATACAGGACTACAAAAACTCCTTTTTCAAGACCAAATCATTCGAGGCTATGAGCACACCTATCTTATGCTTCATAAGCCTGCTGGTGTCGTTACAGCCAACAAAGACAAGAAACTTCCAACCGTCATGGACCTCCTTCCGCCTGACATCCAGTCTGACAAACTCTATGCCGTCGGCCGACTGGACCGAGATACGACAGGACTCCTCCTATTGACCGATAACGGTCCCTTGGGCTTCCAACTCCTCCATCCCCAATATCATGTCGATAAATCCTATCAAGTCGTAGTAAACGGACCGCTCACGTCAGACCATATCCGACTGTTTAAGGAAGGAATCGTCTTTTTAGATAGGACCACTTGTAAACCTGCTCAGCTCGAAATTCTGTCCTCAAGCCCAACAGAGAGTCATGCCTCTATTACCATATCAGAAGGAAAATTTCATCAGGTTAAAAAAATGTTCCTCTCAGTTGGTGTCAAGGTTGTCTCTCTCAAACGAGTTCAGTTCGGTGACTTTACATTAGGCCCAGAACTAGCAGAAGGGCAATTCCGTCCCTTGAATCCAGAGGAATTGGAAGTCATTAAAAACTATTTAGAAAAAAGTAGATAAAAGAAAAAAGCTTTATGTTTAAAGCTTTTTTAATCTTCTTTAACTCATGTGTAAGATAATTCCAACAATCCAGTTAAGAGCAGAAAGAACAATACCTACAATAGCTATAATTCTTTCTGCTTTATAATCAAGTCCAGATTCTTTTTGAAGTTCGTTAGCATACAAGATACCGGCGATACCTAAAAGAATACCTCCCAAAGCAAATAATAAACTCATAACAATAGACAGAATACCCACCAAAAGTGGATTTTTTTCTTTTCTTGCATTTTCTAAAAACTCCTTAAATTAAACACAAATGAATAATACCATAAAAATCGGCTTTATCAATTGGGTGAAAAATCTTAGCACTATGTTATCCGGTTCTTGAATCGAGAAGAGTGGATAAAACAAAAAAGCTTTTAAAAATAAAGCTTTTTTGTTAGAATTCTGATTAGTGCATCATTAAGAGGAGTCCTGCAACCCAGTTAATTACAGAAACTACAATCCCTACGATATTAAGAATTCGTTCTGTTTTATAGTCTAATTCAGATTCTTTTTGATGTGAATTAGCCAAGACTAGACCAATGATCCCCAAAACGAGACCTACGATTGGAAATAGCAAACCAAGAACGATAGATAGGATACCTAAAACAAGGGAAGATTTCTTCTTTTCTTTCATATTATAAAACTCCTAAAATTATTACCACTAAATTATATCAAAAGAAATAGGTTTTGTCTATATAATACTATAAGTTTTTTATCATATTAATGATAGCAATCTCTCAAAGAAACGTTCACTTGTCTACCCAAAGCGAAACTTAGTTTGAGAATTTAGCTTATGTTAATTAGTCTTCACTTTTCCTTTCCAAGAATCCAAACCATAAGAAAGGATATAAATCTCAGAAAAACCTTGCTTTTTCAGATAGAGTGCTGCATTTGTGACACGTTGCGCACGTTGGTTTTCATAAAGAAGGACAGGTTTCTCCTTACGAAGGGCTGCAAGACTAGTCTTCAACTGACTTGAAGGAATATTGCGAGCCCCAAGAATATGTTTTCTGTGGAATTCTGCTGGGTCGCGCAAATCAATCAATTGACCCGTACGAATCAAGGATTCAAATTCCTCATTGTCCACAATTTTAGCCGCACGGCGAATACGAAGATAGTTAAAGCCCATCCATGCCAACATTGCCAGTATAAGTGCCCACAAAATCCAAGTAACCATTAGTTCTTTTCTCCATTTTTCTCAATATAATCCAATTCTACCTTATGCTCTCTGCGAAGAACTGCTTCTGCCTCTAGATAGTCTAATTTGTCCATCAACCCTGCATCGTAAATTCGAGAGAGCTCCAACTTCATCAGTTCAATATCATATAAGCGTTTTCCCATGTAAACAATAATACCAAATCGTTTGAGGAATTGTTGCACATCATAGAATGTTTTCATAAGACTCATTCTAGCAAAATTTTGTGTTTTTTTCAAGAAGAGACTCACACAATGCTCCTGATTTTCCTATCTTCTTTGGCGATTCTGACGCAAGTGTGGTACAATAAAAACATGAGAATTCAACAATTACACTATATTATCAAAATCGTCGAAACCGGCTCCATGAATGAGGCAGCCAAGCAACTCTTTATCACCCAACCAAGTCTTTCCAATGCTGTGAGAGATTTAGAAAATGAAATGGGTATTGAGATCTTTATCCGCAATCCTAAGGGCATCACCTTGACCCGTGATGGGATGGAGTTCCTCTCTTATGCCCGTCAAGTTGTCGAGCAAACCCAACTTCTGGAGGAACGCTATAAAAATCCTGTCGCCCACCGCGAACTCTTTAGCGTTTCGTCTCAGCACTATGCCTTTGTGGTCAATGCCTTTGTCTCTTTGCTCAAGAAAAGCGATATGGAGAAATACGAGCTCTTCCTTCGTGAAACTCGTACTTGGGAGATTATCGACGACGTCAAGAACTTCCGTAGTGAGGTCGGTGTCCTATTTTTTAACAGCTACAACCGTGATGTTTTAACCAAAATGCTGGATGACAACCACCTGCTGGCTCACCATCTTTTTACCGCCCAGCCTCATATCTTTGTCAGCAAGACCAATCCTCTGGCAAAGAAAGACAAGGTTAAACTGTCTGATTTGGAAAACTTCCCTTACCTGAGTTATGACCAAGGGACGCACAACTCCTTCTACTTTTCAGAAGAGATTCTCTCGCAGGAATACCACAAAAAATCTATCGTAGTCAGCGACCGTGCCACTCTCTTTAACCTCTTGATTGGTTTGGACGGTTATACCATTGCGACAGGAATTTTGAACAGCAACCTCAACGGAGACAATATCGTTTCTATCCCACTGGACATTGATGACCCCATTAAGCTGGTCTATATCCAGCATGAAAAAACCAGCCTATCCAAGATGGGCGAACGCTTTATCGACTATCTACTAGAAGAAGTCCAGTTTGATAGTTGAGAATAGTATTAAAATGCTAAAAATATATATGGAGACAAAAAATGAAAAAGATTATACTCGCTAGTACAGTTGCCCTATCTATTTTAGGGTACTCTCAAGTAACGGTCCAGGCTCAAGAAAATAAAGCAGAGTCAGTACGAGAAAATGTAACAATTCCTCATTCAAGTACTTCAAAAATCGAAAACCAAGAAAAACCGAAAGAGAATGTTGAAAAAACAGACAATTCTTCTAAAATTGACGATAAAGAAGAAAAAACTCCTGCTACAGAAGAGAAGAAATCTGAAGTAAAAAAAGAAGAAAAAAAAGTTGAAAAAGTCAAAGAAGGTTGGCAAGAAGAAAATAATAACTGGCGCTTTTACGAACACAATAAACCTGTTACCAACTGGAAAAAAATCCAAGGAAAGTGGTACTACTTCAACAAAGATGGAAATCGACTAAGCAATACAACCTTTGATGGTTATGTATTCAATAAAGATGGAGTAATGGCTGAGAACGGTTGGAACTTCATCAATGGAAAGTGGTACTTTGCTAGTTCTTCAGGAAAAATTTCTCAGAATAAATGGGAAAAAATTGCTGATTCTTGGTATTACTTCGACAAAGATGGAATCATGCTTAGTAATACAACCATTAACAGCTACTTGCTGACAAATAGTGGAGCCATGGCTGAAAACAAATGGGTTCTCATTGATAAACATTGGTACTTCGCTAATCCTTCAGGAAAAATCTCTCAAAATAAATGGGAAAAAATTGGTGGGTCTTGGTATTACTTCGACAAAGATGGAATCATGCTCAGTAATACAAC
>NZ_JAHUZC010000013.1:0-41075 GCF_019218685.1 Streptococcus vulneris
CGTTACTTTGAATCAAATGGAGCCATGAAAACTGGTTGGATAAAAGACAAAGGCGTCTGGTATTATCTAAATCCTGATGATGGCATTATGTTGGTTGGCCTCAATCAAGTAGATGGCAAGCAATATTACTTTAGTGCATCTGGAGCCATGCAGACTGGCTGGAAATGGTTTGATAATCATTACCGTTACTTTGAATCAAATGGAGCCATGAAAACTGGTTGGATAAAAGACAAAGGCGTCTGGTATTATCTAAATCCTGAAGATGGCATCATGTTGGTTGGTCTTCAAAAAGTCAATGGTGATCAATATTACTTTGATTCAACAGGAGAGATGCAAACTGGCTGGAAACAGGTTGATGGTAATTGGTACTATTTCCAAGCTGATGGTTCTTTATTGAAGAATGCAACAACACCTGATGGTTATAAAGTTAATGAAGAAGGTGTATGGAAACAAGTAGTTACTGTTGATAAGAATCCAAATCAATCTAGAAACAAACAGGAAACGTCTACTTTGACTGATAAATCAGAAAATATGAATAAGGAAGATAAACAAGAAAAACAAAAAGAAATGAACTCTTCTAATTCAGAAAAACAAAAAGAGGACTCAATTGTAGATCAAAGTATTTCCAACAAGAAATCAAAGGAATAATGAGAAAATCCCCTGCTAGTAGAATAGTCTATTAGCAGGGGATTATTTTAATTTCTTTTAATATTAGCAAGTGCAAGATTGAGTTCATAGTGGAGTGTTTTATCTTTGGTAAGAAATAGCGTCAAGAGATAATAAATACCGCAAGTCGCAACAGTCGCGAGAACCATGAGTACCATATTGAAGTTGACTGTATAAGAGTTGATTTGGAAAAGGAATTTAAACGCTAAGTAGATTGGAATAAATCCGAGCGATACAATAGTATAGCGTGTTAAGGTAATAAAGATTTCTTTTAAATCAAGCAACTTATGTTTCTTGATAAAGTAAATTTCCAGTAGAACAACTACAGTTTCTGCAATAATAGTAGTAGCAATGTAGTACTCTGGTGCAAAAATATTATTGAAATACAAGAGACTGTTGAATAGGATATTAGCTCCACCACCAAGGAAGTAAAAGGCTGTTAAACGATTTTCGTGGTCGTTGATGAAGATAATTTGTTTACCAAGGATTAATTCAATGGCCCAAATGATAGTACGAAAGGCGAAGACACTAGTCACAATACCAGCTTCAAGGTATTTTTCAGAAGAGTAGATGACTGCAGCGTAGTTTCCCAATACCATAATCCCAATACTGGTTGGAATGATGAGGAAGTAAAAGAGGGCAGCGCCTTGATTTAGAAGATTTTTATAAGACTCGTAGTCTTTTTTACCGAGATAGTAGCCTAGACGTGGAATACTGACGTTGATAGCTCCACTCAAGACACTAGCAATCAACATAACGATGCTGGAAGCAATGGTGTAATAAGAAATGTAGTTTTCATCAATAGTTTGTTCGTACTGTTTTTGAGCTTGTTTAGCTAGGTATAAAATCTTCTTATAGCCACAATTCTGTCTTCTTTTAGGGAAACCGTTACAGATAAAGGGAGCTTTGTCGAGTAGAGGACAAGGAAGGTTATCGCATGTAGACTCTCGGACTGTCTGTTTCGTTTGACTTCTTTGGAAACAGTAGTTTTGTCTTTTAGAATGGATTGTCAGGTAGCTTTGAAGGTTTCCCCGCGCTCTAAGCTTAATTGGATATCGTTACGGTCTGAAAGGGTAAGATGTTTATATTTTGTCATAGTGAGCCTTATTTCTAACTCAAACGTCTCACACTGAATTCCACCATAAAAATCCGTTTTAGACTAATTTCCACTTCGGTCAGGCAAGTGGAAGTTACTTTGAGAAGTTACCCTAGGGAAAATCTATCCCGACAGAGGAGCCTTCTTTTGATAAAATCGTAAAAATCTAGTATAATAGATAGAACTGAAAGTATGAGGTTACTAGCAATGAAAATGAAACAAATCAGTGATACAACTTTAAAAATCACGATGTCTTTAGAGGATTTGATGGATCGAGGAATGGAGATTGCTGACTTTCTCGTTCCTCAAGAAAAAACAGAAGAGTTCTTTTATGCTATCTTGGATGAGTTAGAGATGCCTGATAGCTTTTTAGATACAGGTATGTTGAGCTTCCGTGTGACTCCAAAACCTGATAAGGTAGATGTCTTTGTAACCAAATCAAAGATTGACCAAAATCTAGATTTTGAAGACTTATCGGATTTGCCAGACATGGAAGAATTGGCTCAAATGTCGCCAGATGAATTTATCAAAACCTTGGAAAAAAGTATCGCAGACAAAACAAAGGATGATATCGAAGCCATTCAATCTCTAGAGCAAGTCGAAGCCAAGGAAGAAGAGCAGGAACAGGTTGAACAAGAAGTTGAGAGCAAGAAAGAGCCTTACATCTACTACATCCTTTCTTTTGCTAAGTTAGCTGATTTGGTGGCTTTTGCCAAGACAGTGACATTTGAGATGGAAACTTCTGAACTCTACAAGATGAATGAGCGCTATTATTTGACCATTTTAGTGGATATTGAAAATCATCCAAGTCCATATCCAGCGTGGCTTTTGGCCCGTATGCGCGAGTTTGCAGACGATAGTGACATCAGTCGTTCAGTCTTGCAAGAGTATGGCCAAGTCTTGATGAATCACGATGCTGTGCTCAATCTGCAAAAAATCGGATAATCATTTCTGGAAAGCTATTTCTAGATTATAAGAAGAGCGAATCGTTTGATTCGTTTTTTCTTTTCTATACTGAAATAGTGAATTACTATGATAGGAATTTTCACAAAATTCTGTTATAATGGCTATAATAGAAAATTTCGAGGAGACAAACATGACAGTTAAAATTGCTTTACTAGGATTTGGTACCGTTGCAAGTGGTGTGCCTTTCCTCCTAAAGGAAAATGGAAAAAAAATCAATCAATCGGCACATTCAGAGATTGAAGTTGCTAAGGTGTTGGTCAAGGATGAAGATGAAAAGAATCGCTTGCTTGCAGCAGGGAATGACTTTAACTTTGTAACCAATGTGGATGACATTTTGTCAGATCAAGACATTACGATCGTAGTGGAATTGATGGGGCGTATCGAACCTGCTAAAACCTTTATCACTCGTGCCTTGGAAGCTGGAAAACACGTTGTTACTGCTAACAAGGACCTTTTGGCTGTCCATGGTGCAGAATTGTTAGAAATCGCTAAAGCTAACAAGGTAGCACTTTACTATGAAGCAGCAGTAGCTGGTGGGATTCCAATTCTTCGTACCTTGGCAAATTCCTTGGCTTCTGATAAAATTACGCGTGTCCTTGGCGTGGTCAACGGAACTTCCAACTTCATGATGACCAAGATGGTGGAAGAAGGCTGGTCTTACGATGATGCTCTTGCGGAAGCGCAACGTCTAGGATTTGCAGAAAGCGACCCGACAAATGACGTAGATGGGATTGATGCAGCCTACAAGATGGTGATTTTGAGCCAATTTGCCTTTGGCATGAAGGTTGCCTTTGATGATGTAGCTCACAAGGGAATTCGTAACATCACACCAGAAGACGTAGCTGTAGCCCAAGACTTGGGTTATGTAGTGAAATTGGTTGGTTCTATCGAGGAAACTTCTTCAGGAATTGCTGCAGAAGTGACTCCAACCTTCCTTCCTAAAGCGCATCCACTTGCCAGTGTAAATGGGGTAATGAACGCTGTCTTTGTAGAATCTATCGGTATCGGTGAGTCTATGTACTACGGACCAGGTGCTGGTCAAAAACCAACTGCAACAAGTGTTGTGGCGGATATTGTCCGTATCGTTCGTCGCCTGAATGATGGAACCATTGGCAAAGACTTCAACGAATATAGCCGTGACTTGGTCTTGGCAAATCCTGAAGATGTTAAAGCAAATTACTACTTCTCAATCTTGGCTCCAGACTCAAAAGGTCAGGTCTTGAAGTTGGCTGAAATCTTTAATGCCCAAGATATTTCCTTCAAGCAAATCCTCCAAGATGGAAAAGATGGTGACAAGGCGCGTGTTGTGATCATAACACACAAGATTAATAAAGCCCAACTTGAAAATGTCTCAGCTGAATTGAAGAAGGTTTCAGAATTCGACCTCTTGAATACCTTCAAGGTGCTAGGAGAATAAGATGAAGATTATTGTACCTGCAACCAGTGCCAATATCGGGCCAGGTTTTGACTCGGTCGGTGTAGCTGTAACCAAGTATCTTCAAATTGAGGTATGTGAAGAACGAGAAGAGTGGCTGATTGAACACCAGATTGGCAAATGGATTCCACATGACGAGCGTAATCTCTTGCTCAAAATTGCTTTGCAAATTGTGCCAGACTTGCAACCTAGACGCTTGAAAATGACTAGTGATGTTCCCTTGGCGCGTGGTTTGGGTTCTTCCAGCTCGGTTATTGTAGCTGGGATTGAATTAGCTAACCAACTTGCAAATCTTAATTTAACTGATCATGAAAAATTGCAGTTAGCGACTAAGATTGAAGGCCATCCTGACAATGTGGCTCCAGCCATTTATGGTAATCTCGTTATTGCAAGTTCCGTTGAAGGGCAAGTTTCTGCTATCGTAGCAGACTTCCCAGAATGTGATTTTCTAGCCTACATTCCAAACTATGAATTGCGTACTCGAGACAGCCGTGGCGTCTTGCCTAAGAAATTGTCTTACAAGGAAGCTGTTGCGGCTAGTTCTATCGCCAATGTGGCGGTTGCAGCCTTGTTGGCAGGAGACATGGTGACCGCTGGGCAAGCAATCGAGGGCGACCTCTTCCACGAGCGCTATCGTCAGGACTTGGTGAGAGAATTTGCGACGATTAAGCAAGTAGCCAAAGAAAATGGTGCCTATGCAACCTACCTTTCTGGTGCTGGGCCGACAGTTATGGTTTTGGCTTCTCACGACAAGATGCCAACGATTAAGGCAGAATTGGAAAAGCAACCCTTCAAAGGAAAACTTCATGACTTGAAAGTTGATACCCAAGGTGTCCGTGTCGAAGCAAAATAAAGAATAGAAGATAGGATGGGGAAACTCTTGATCAGAGGGCTTCCTATCCTTTTTTTGAAAAGCAGTTTATACTCAATGAAAATCAAAGAGCAAACTAGGAAGCTAGCCGCAGGCTGCTCAAAACACTGTTTTGAGGCTGCAGATGGAAGCTGACGTGGTTTGAATTTAATTTTCGAAGAGTATTAGTTAAAAACTTGGTAAAGGAGAAACGAAGATGGCAGAAATATATTTAGCAGGTGGTTGTTTTTGGGGTTTAGAGGAGTATTTTTCACGCATTTCTGGAGTGCTAGCAACCAGTGTTGGCTACGCTAATGGGCAAGTCGAAACGACCAATTACCAGTTGCTCAAGGAAACAGACCATGCAGAAACGGTTCAAGTTATTTACGATGAGAAAGCAGTATCACTCAGAGAAATTTTGCTTTATTATTTCCGTGTTATTGATCCATTATCAGTCAATCAACAAGGGAATGACCGTGGTCGCCAATATCGAACTGGGATTTATTACCAGGATGAAGCAGACTTGCCAGCTATCTACACAGTGGTGCAGGAGCAGGAGCGCATGCTTGGGCGAAAGATTGCAGTAGAGGTGGAGAAACTTCGCCACTACATTCTGGCTGAAGATTACCACCAAGACTATCTTAAGAAGAATCCTTCAGGTTACTGTCATATCGATGTGACCGATGCTGAGAAACCTTTGATTGATGCCTCTAACTATGAAAAGCCTAGTCAAGAGGTGTTAAAGGAAAGCTTATCAGAAGAATCCTATCGTGTCACCCAAGAAGCTGCGACAGAGGCTCCATTTACCAATGCCTATGACCAAACCTTTGAAGAAGGGATTTATGTAGATATCACGACGGGTGAGCCACTCTTTTTCGCCAAGGATAAGTTTGCCTCAGGATGTGGTTGGCCAAGTTTTAGTCGTCCGATTTCCAAGGAATTGATTCACTACTACAAGGATCTCAGTCATGGAATGGAGCGAATCGAAGTTCGTTCTCGGTCAGGAAATGCTCACTTGGGTCATGTTTTCACAGATGGCCCTCGGGAGTTAGGTGGACTTCGTTACTGTATTAATTCTGCATCCTTGCGCTTTGTGGCCAAGGATGAGATGGAAGAAGCAGGATATGGCTATCTACTGCCTTACTTAAACAAATAAATCAGAGAGGGTGGGTGCTTCCCACTTTCTTCATTTCCAGAATACGAATAGAAAGGATTTATGAAACACCTACTATCTTACTTTAAACCCTACATCAAGGAATCCATTTTAGCCCCCTTGTTCAAACTACTAGAAGCTGTGTTTGAGCTCTTGGTTCCCATGGTGATTGCTGGGATTGTTGATCAATCCTTACCCCAGAAAAATCAAGGTCATCTCTGGATGCAGATTGGCCTGCTCCTTATCTTTGCAGTGATTGGCGTTTTAGTGGCCTTAATAGCCCAGTTCTACTCAGCTAAGGCTGCGGTTGGATTTGCCAAAGAATTGACAGGTGACCTCTATCGCCATATTCTTTCCTTGCCCAAGGACAGCAGAGATCGTTTGACCACTTCTAGCTTGGTCACTCGCTTGATTTCGGATACCTACCAGATTCAGACTGGTATCAATCAATTCCTGCGTCTCTTTTTACGAGCGCCTATTATCGTTTTTGGAGCCATTTTTATGGCCTATCGAATCTCAGCTGAGCTGACTCTTTGGTTCTTGGTCATGGTTGTCATTTTGACCATTGTTATTGTAGGGCTCTCTAGACTGGTTAATCCTCTCTACAGCAGTCTGAGAAAGAAAACGGACCAACTGGTTCAAGAAACGCGTCAGCAAATACAAGGAATGCGGGTTATTCGTGCTTTTGGTCAAGAAAAACGAGAGTTACAAATTTTTCAAACTCTTAACCAAGTCTATGCTAGATTACAAGAAAAGACAGGTTTCTGGTCCAGTTTATTAACTCCTCTGACCTATCTGATTGTTAATGGAACCCTCCTTGTTATTATCTGGCAAGGCTATATTTCTATTCAAGGAGGATTGCTGAGTCAAGGTGCTCTCATTGCCCTTATTAATTATCTTTTACAGATTTTGGTGGAATTGGTCAAGCTAGCCATGCTGATCAATTCTCTCAACCAGTCCTATATCTCAGCCAAGCGAATCGAGGAAGTCTTTGCTGAGGTTCCAGAAGATATTCATTCAGAATTAGAACAAAAGCAAGCTACTAGAAATCAGGTTTTACAAGTCCAAGAATTGACCTTTACCTATCCTGATGCGGCCCAGCCTTCTCTGAGAGACATTTCCTTTGATATGACTCAAGGACAAATCCTTGGTATCATTGGGGGAACTGGTTCCGGTAAATCAAGCTTAGTACAACTCATTCTTGGACTTTATCCAGCAGATAAGGGGAGCATTTACCCTTATCGAGATGGATCTAGTCCTAGTAATTTGGAGCAGTGGCGGTCATGGATTGCCTATGTGCCCCAAAAGGTCGAACTCTTTAAGGGAAGCATTCGTTCTAACTTGACTCTAGGTTTAAATCAAGAAGTGACTGACCAAGAACTCTGGCAGGCTTTGGAGATTGCGCAAGCTAAGGATTTTATCAGTGAAAAGGAAGGACTATTGGATGCCCTAGTTGAGGCAGGAGGGCGAAATTTCTCGGGCGGTCAAAAACAAAGGCTGTCTATCGCACGAGCAGTCTTGCGCCAAGCTCCATTTCTCATCCTAGATGATGCGACCTCGGCCCTGGACACCATTACCGAGTCCAAGCTCTTGAAAGCTATCCGAGAAAACCTGCCAAATACAAGTTTAATCTTGATTTCTCAACGGACTTCGACACTTCAGATGGCAGACCAGATTCTCCTCTTGGAAAAAGGTGAGCTCCTAGCTATCGGCAAGCACGATGACTTGATGAAGACCAGTCAAGTCTATCGTGAAATCAATGTATCCCAACATGGTAAGGAGGACTAGCATGAGACAACAAACTGCAAAACAGACGCTCAAACGTTTGGCTAAAGACCTTGCAAGCCATCCCTTCCTCCTTTTCCTAGCCTTTCTAGGAACTATTGCCCAAGTTGGTTTATCGATTTACCTACCTATCTTGATTGGGCAGGTCATCGACCAAGTCCTAGTGGCTGGTTCCTCACCAGTTTTTTGGCAAATTTTCCTTCAGATGCTCTTGGTAGTCATAGGAAATACTCTGGTACAATGGGCCAATCCTCTTCTTTATAATCACCTAATCTTCTCTTATACCAGAGACTTGCGAGAGCGAATCATCCATAAGCTCCATCGTTTACCGATTGCTTTTGTGGATCGGCAGGGCAGTGGCGAGATGGTCAGTCGTGTGACCACAGACATAGAACAGTTGGCAGCCGGCTTGACCATGATTTTTAACCAATTTTTCATTGGTGTCTTAATGATTTTGGTTAGTATTCTAGCCATGCTTCAAATTCATCTCCTCATGACTCTTTTGGTCTTGCTGTTGACGCCACTGTCTATGGTAATCTCACGCTTTATTGCCAAACGCTCCTATCATCTCTTCCAAAAGCAAACAGAGACAAGGGGGATTCAAACTCAGTTGATTGAAGAATCTCTTAGCCAGCAGACCATTATCCAGTCCTTTAATGCTCAGGCAGAATTTATCCAAAGGCTGCGTGAGGCTAATGACAACTATGCAGGTTATTCACAGTCAGCTATCTTTTATTCTTCAACGGTCAATCCTTCGACTCGCTTTGTCAATGCGCTTATTTATGCCCTTCTAGCTGGAGTGGGAGCTTATCGTATCATGATAGGCTCTACCTTGACCATTGGACGCTTAGTGACTTTTTTGAACTATGTTCAACAGTACACCAAGCCTTTTAATGATATTTCTTCAGTGCTAGCTGAGTTGCAAAGTGCCTTGGCTTGTGCAGAACGTGTTTATGGAGTCTTAGATAGTCCTGAGGTGGCTGAAACAGGTAAGGAAGAGTTGACTAGTGACCAAGTTAAGGGAGCTATTTCCTTTAAACAGGTTTCTTTTGGCTACCATCCTGAAAAGATTTTGATTAAGGATTTATCTATTGATATTCCAGCTGGTAGCAAGGTTGCTATTGTTGGTCCGACAGGTGCTGGAAAATCAACTCTTATCAATCTCCTCATGCGTTTTTACCCTATTAACTCAGGAGATATCTTGCTGGATGGGAAATCCATTTATGATTATAGTCGTGCCTCTTTACGCCAGCAGTTTGGAATGGTGCTTCAAGAAACCTGGCTCAAGCAAGGAACTATTCATGATAATATTGCCTTTGGAAATCCTGATTCCAGTCGGGAGCAAGTGATTGCTGCTGCCAAAGCAGCCAATGCAGACTTTTTCATCCAACAGTTGCCGCAGGGATACGATACCAAGTTGGCAAATGCAGGAGAATCTCTCTCTGTTGGTCAGGCCCAGCTCTTGACCATAGCCCGAGTCTTTCTGACTATTCCAAAGATTCTTATCTTAGACGAGGCAACCTCTTCCATCGATACGCGGACAGAAGTGCTGGTTCAGGATGCCTTTGCTAAACTCATGAAGGGGCGTACAAGCTTTATCATTGCCCACCGCTTGTCAACCATTCAGGATGCGGATTTGATTCTTGTCTTGGTGGATGGCGACATTGTTGAGTATGGGAGCCATCAGGAACTCATGGCTCGAAAGGGTAAGTATTATCAAATGCAGCAAGCAGCAGATTTTAGCTTTGAATAAGCCATTCTCTTTTGAAAGTTTATGGACGAAAAAAGTTGCCTTCGGGTGACTTTTTTGTTACAATAGCTAGAAAAAATCAAGGCCTTAGAAGGAGAAAAACAATGAAAGTCTATCAGCATGTAAATATCGTGACTTGTGATCAAGATTTCCATGTTTATCTGAATGGAATCTTAGCAGTTAAGGATTCTCAAATCGTCTATGTCGGTCAAGAGAATTCAGAGATTTTAGAGCAAGCTGAGCAGATTATAGACTATCAGGGGGCCTGGATTATGCCTGGTTTGGTCAATTGTCACACCCATTCTGCTATGACAGGATTGAGAGGAATTCGAGATGATAGCAATCTCCATGAATGGCTTAATGACTATATCTGGCCAGCAGAAGCAGGATTTACTCCCGACATGACTACAAGAGCGGTTAAAGAAGCTATGATAGAGATGCTCCAGTCGGGAACAACAACCTTTAACGATATGTATAATCCCAATGGTGTGGATATTGAACGGATTTATCAGGCAGTGAAAACTTCCAAGATGCGTTGTTATTTTTCACCGACCCTCTTTTCCTCAAAGGCAGAAACAACTGCTGAGACGATAAGTAAAACTCGAGCAATCATTGAGGAAATTATTGGATATAAAAATCCAAATTTCAAGGTGATGGTAGCCCCACATTCTCCCTACAGCTGTGATAGAGACTTGCTGGAAGAAAGTTTAGACATGGCAAAAGAGCTTGCTATTCCAATCCATATCCACGTGGCGGAGACCAAGGAGGAGTCAGGAATTATCCTGAAACGATACGGCAAACGCCCCCTTACTTTTCTAGAAGAACTGGGTTACTTAGATCATCCGTCTGTCTTTGCTCACGGGGTTGAATTAAACGAGAGAGAAATTGAACGCTTGGCAACTTCTCAAGTGTCTATTGCCCACAATCCTATTAGTAACCTCAAACTGGCATCAGGGATTGCTCCCATCATTCAACTGCAAAAAGCAGGAGTGGCAGTAGGAATTGCGACAGATTCGGTTGCTTCCAATAACAATCTAGATATGTTTGAGGAAGGACGGACTGCAGCCCTTCTTCAGAAGATGAAAAGTGGGGATGCCAGCCAATTTCCTATCGAAACAGCTCTCAAGGCACTGACAATCGAAGGGGCTAAGGTTCTAGGAATGGAAAATCAGATAGGAAGTCTAGAAGTCGGCAAGCAAGCAGATTTTCTCGTTATTCAACCACAAGGAAAAATTCATCTCCAACCTCAGGAAAATATGCTTTCTCATCTCATCTATGCTGTTAAATCCAGTGATGTTGATGATGTTTATATCGCTGGAGAACAGGTTGTTAAGCAAGGCCAAGTACTAACAGTAGAACTTTAAAAGAAAAATCACGAAAAATTTTAAAAAAAGTTTGCAAAAATCTTGCATTCTTTTTTTTACTATGCTATACTTATATACGGTTTGAAAAAACTGCCTAAGACAGTAGGGGAGCTCGACTCATAAATATCCTACCGAGGACAAAACGTATCATGTAAAAAGAAGCGTATTGTACTTTCGTGTCTAGGTTTGGGCGCGTTTTTCTTTTGAAAAATTTCCCCAAGCAAAATAATAACGGAGGTGAACACACTAATGAGTGAAGCAATTATTGCTAAAAAAGCGGAACTAGTTGACGTAGTAGCTGAAAAAATGAAAGCTGCTGCATCTATCGTCGTTGTAGACGCTCGTGGTTTGACAGTTGAGCAAGATACAGTTCTTCGTCGTGAGCTTCGTGGAAGCGAAGTTGAGTATAAAGTTATTAAAAACTCAATCTTGCGTCGTGCAGCTGAAAAAGCTGGTCTTGAAGATCTTGCATCTGTATTTGTTGGACCATCTGCAGTAGCATTTTCTAACGAAGATGTTATCGCACCAGCGAAAATCTTGAACGACTTTTCTAAAAACGCTGAAGCACTTGAAATCAAAGGTGGTGCAATCGAAGGCGCTGTCGCATCTAAAGAAGAGATTCTTGCTCTTGCAACTCTTCCAAACCGCGAAGGACTTCTTTCTATGCTCCTTTCTGTACTTCAAGCGCCAGTGCGCAACGTTGCTCTTGCAGTCAAAGCGGTTGCAGACAACAAAGAAGACGCAGCTTAATCTTAAGCTACGCAGCGTAGCCTAGCTACGAAAATATATTATAAATTTAAAACATATTTGGAGGAAATAACAATGGCATTGAACATTGAAAACATTATTGCTGAAATTAAAGAAGCTTCAATCCTTGAATTGAACGACCTTGTAAAAGCTATCGAAGAAGAATTTGGTGTAACTGCAGCTGCTCCTGTAGCTGTTGCTGCAGCTGGTGCTGCTGACGCTGGTGCTGCTAAAGATTCATTCGACGTTGAATTGACATCTGCAGGCGACAAAAAAGTTGGCGTTATCAAAGTTGTACGTGAAATCACAGGTCTTGGTCTTAAAGAAGCTAAAGAACTTGTTGACGGTGCACCAGCACTTGTTAAAGAAGGCGTTGCAACTGCAGAAGCTGAAGAAATCAAAGCTAAATTGGAAGAAGCTGGAGCTTCAGTTACTCTTAAATAAGAGGCATATACCAATTAGAATTCGGAATACTATAGTATCAGCCTTTTAGAATCGTGAACACATTTTAGAAACTGATAAATTTATTTAGTTTCCTACCAAAAACCCTACCAAAAATTAATTTGGCAGGGTTTTTCTTTTTAATAAAATTATTTTGGAGAACAGGACTCGTTTTGTAGAACTTTTTAAGAACCCTGACTATCGTTGTCACTATTTTGCAAAACATAAAAAATCAGAGTCAGATTTAGATTTTGCGGAATTTGTCTTTCAAAATCGGGAAAATTCAGATGAATTACAACACCATTTTGATTTTATCTATAGTGTTCAGACTGATGCCAATCCAATCCAACCCAAGCTTTAGCTCGTTTTCGTCAGAATGAAATTACAAAAGAAGAAATGCTTGCTGAGTTTAGAAACCTCTATTCTTTTAAACAATTATCCATTCACAACCAATCTTAAAATAAAGAAGGTTTATCAATCAAAGACAGGAGAGGAGTTACAAAAATGGCAGTAGTATCATTGGAAAATAATATTAAACTATATAGTTCAGAATTATTTCAAGCACTATTAAAAGCCTCTAATTATAAATTGGATGAGCGTATTGCTCAGACTGTTGCAGAAGACTATGCTCGTAATCTAGATTATTATGATCCTGAACTGATGCATGTTGGTGTAACTTCTGTTGCTAACAATTTGCTTACAAAAATTAAACAAGAGTATTTTAATGTATAGTATTTTGAAAAGCCACCGAAAAAGGAATTACTCTTTAAGGTTGCTTTTTTAGAAGTAAAGTTTAGGCTAGAAAAACAAGAAATAACGCACCAATTTTGGTGCGTTATGATTTTTATGCTATAATTGAATTATAAAAATAAAGGAGTTTGCCATGATTGGAAAGAACATAAAATACTTACGTAAAACACATGACTTAACACAACCCGAATTTGCCCGAATTATAGGAATTTCTCGGAACAGCTTAAGTCGGTATGAAAATGGAACTAGTTCAGTCTCTACGGAACTAATAGACATCATCTGCCAGAAGTTTAATGTATCTTATGTCGATATTGTAGGAGAAGATAAAATGCTCAATCCTGTTGAAGATTATGAATTGACTTTAAAAATTGAAATTGTGAAAGAAAGAGGTGCTAATCTACTTTCTCGACTCTATCGCTATCAAGATGGTCAGGGAATTAGCATTGATGATGAATCTAATCCTTGGATTTTAATGAGTGATGATCTATCTGATTTGATTCATACGAATATCTATTTAGTAGAAACTTTTGATGAAATAGAGAGATATAGCGGCTATTTGGATGGAATTGAACGTATGTTAGAGATATCTGAAAAGCGGATGGTAGCTTAATGGAAATCCAAGATTATACTGATAGTGAATTCAAACATGCTCTAGCACGGAATCTTCGTTCACTGACAAGAGGAAAAAAGTCCAGTAAGCAACCTATAGCGATTTTGCTTGGAGGGCAAAGTGGTGCTGGTAAGACTACAATTCATCGTATTAAACAGAAAGAATTTCAAGGAAATATTATTATCATTGATGGCGATAGTTTTCGTTCTCAGCATCCACACTATATAAAACTGCAGCAAGAATATGGCAAAGATAGTGTAGAATACACCAAAGATTTTGCAGGCAAAATGGTAGAGTCTTTAGTAACAGAATTGAGTCATTTGGGATACAATCTTTTGATAGAGGGAACTTTACGAACGATTGACGTTCCAAAGGAAACAGCACAACTCTTGAAAAGTAAGGGATATGAAGTACAATTAGCCTTGATTGCGACAAAGCCTAAGCTGTCCTATCTGAGCACTCTTATCCGATACGAGGAACTGTACGCTATCAATCCAAATCAAGCACGCGCAACTCCAAAAGAACATCATGATTTCATTGTAAATCATCTAGTTGATAATACACGGCAATTGGAAAAACTAGCTATTTTTGAAAGAATTCAAATTTATCAACGAGATAGAAGTTGTGTATATGATTCAGAACAAGATAAGACTTCAGCAGCAGATATTCTTCAAGACTTACTGTTTGGAGAGTGGAGTCAAATAGAGAAGGAGATGCTTAAATCTGGAGAAGAAAGATTGAAAGATTTAACTAATCGAAATGGTGGTTAGATCACGAATTTTAAAATATAGTCTATTTAGGATAAAAAAGTCTTTAAAATCAGAAAAACGCATAGTATTAGGTGTTGAAACTTGATACTATGCGTTTTCTTGTAGGAAGATTTACTCCATTTTCTTCTGAGATTGAGTTTTTCCTCATCTATATTTAAGGATATTTGAAAGTTATATTTTAGAAAAACAGTTATGGAGTTCTTAATACGGAATCTAGTATAAATACTGATTCAAAGTGGAGTGTTGTATGTTTTTTGCTTTTGTTGAGCATAAAATCTATTAACTAAAGTCGAACTACAAAAATTAATTTTAGATGAACTAAACTGTAGGCTTTGGAAAGTTCTCTTACTCGATTTCAGAATGAATTACTGATACGGGATTAAAAGAACTAAGTATTTCTTTTTGCTTTGAATGAGATACGTGAGTATAGATTTGTGTGATCGATATAGAACTATGTCCAAGAATTTGTTGAATATATCGAATATCTACATCACTATCTAGAAGCATTGTCGCAAAGCTATGTCTAAACATATGCGGTGTAATAGTTCTAGAAAAGTTATTTTGTTCAACGATTCTCTTTATTACTAAACGTACACTTTGCTCTGACAATGGTTTAAGTGAATGTTTCCCTGGGAACAAGAAATCATTGGATTCATTTCTTGTTTTATTTATATATGTTTCTAATAAATTGAATGTTTTTTGATCTCCTAAAAATAGGATACGTTCTTTCTTACCCTTTCCTATAATATGGAGTGTCTTATTGGAAAGATTAATGTCTTTGAGATGAATGTGGCAAAGTTCAGAAATTCTGATGCCTGTTGAAAGTAAAAGTGAAATAATTAGTAGATTTCTTTCAGCGTGTTGTTTTTGATAATCAGTTTTAGATAGAACTACTCTCTGCTCTAAATATAAAAAAATACTTTTCAGAATGTCATACGGAATCGTTTTAGGCAATATTTTTTCAGTTCTAAATTGAAAACGCAATTGATTGAAGGGGTTCTCTTCAATTATGTTCTGGTATTTTAGATAGTTATAAAACACCTTCATACAAGCAATTTTTCTTCTTAATGTATTCGTTTTTATGTTAGATTGTGTCAAGTGTTCTATATAGGATTCGACATTATCATAGTCTGAGTTATAAAATTGCATAAGATCATTCTTATAAGCGCGAATCGTGTGTGAACTCAAACGCTTATGAGTTTTGCAATAATCTAAGTAAGTAGAAATAAGTTTATAATCCATAAAAATCTCCTTTATCAATAATCATGCTATTATAAACCTATTTGAGTGCTTTGTATAGTGATAATAAATAGTTATCGGTAGGAAAATAAAAATATGGAATTTATAAATCGTAGAGATGAACTAGATAAAATACAAAATGAATATAAACAACATTTAAAAACAGGTAAAAGTCAAGTTTATATTATTAGAGCGAATTCAGGTATAGGGAAGTCGGAGTTTATAAAAGAAACTATAAAACATTTTTCACAAACTCCTATTGAGATTCTTCATTTAGATGACACTGAAAACTCTTCTACATTTAGACGTTTTGTAATTGAGTTAGATAAAGTAAGCCAGTTCTATGGGTATCTTGATTTTAAAGCATTCTATACTAAAAAAATTAATAGTTCAAAGGCCCTGCAACTACTATTAAAAATGTCTTCTTTTTTTGGTCAAGCTTTTATTGGAATGGTATCTAAAGAAAATGGCTTAGAATCTATAATCTCTGAAGTAAATTTGCCTTCTTTAATACCTGATCCTAGAGAATACGAAACTTTTATTTTAAAAGCTCAAACTGAGAATCTATTTGAATACGCAAAATATGTACTAGATCATGAAAATTTATATTTCAATTTTCCAAACGCCTCAGTAATTGATCAAGAATCACTCGATTTATTGAATAAATTGATTGAAAAATCTGAAGGAAGTCTATTCATTTTTGAGTGTGCAGATAAAAAAGTTGAAAATAGTTTTAAAAATAGTCGCAACATAATATTGAGGACATATCAATTAGAAAAACTCTCCGATGAGCACATTAAACTATACATAAATATTTTGTCAAATCAGTTAGCATTACAAGCTGAACAAATTAATTTTACAACTTTACAGGATTCTATAAGAAAAGGAGATTTATCGGAAATCTCCTTAATACTAAAAGATTTTTCTGAGCGTTTGAAGGAAAATAAGGCTTCCAAATTACAGAGCATTTACCAGATTATTGAAAATATTTCTCAAACTCAATTAGTATTCTTACTTTTTGTATTCTACACAAAGAGAAAATTATCACTTACGGATTTAAGAGAAATCATGTTAGAGACTGATAAAACTTTTTCCCAAGAAGATATCGATTTTCTTCTTGAAAAAGGGCTATTAGACCAAGTTGAAAACTTCGTTTTTCTATCAAACTCTGTATCAGAAGTAATTAGACAAGAAACCTATTTCAAAAAAGAGAAAACATTTGTTGGCTCAATTCTCATCAGATTTCTTAACTTAAAGCTATCTCAAACAAATGAATTTGTTTATTTAGATACTCTTGTTGATTACTATATTTGTTCAAAATTTTTCTTACAAATTAAATTAATATTACCTAAGATACAGGAACGTTTATTAAACTTTGATTCACAACAAGGTCGTAAAGAGTATTTTGAAATTTTTTATTTAAATAGGCAGAGATTTATTGAGAAAGATAGTTCCTTCGCACTGTCGCTAGCTAAAATAGCCTATGATGCAAATTTATACTATGAGGCACTAGAGTTTATCAATCTTTCAACAGAAGTTACGGCAGACATAGTATTTGCCAAGTCCTTAATTTTAAATCGTTGTGAATTGTTTCCTGAATCCATTAAATACATTCAGGAAAATATTATGAATCTTAGTGAACAAAGCTCACAATTTTTCAAACTATCATTGATTAAACTAATGAACTTAATACAATTAGAACGTAGAGATGAGGCTAAAACAATCTTTGAAAATATTAAATTACAAGTAGATAATCCGTACTACCCGTATTTAATTAGAATTTCAAATGTATTTGAGCTTAGCTTTTCTGAACGACTAAGGAAAGTTGAGGAAATTTCAGGTAGAATTTATAGTCTAGAAAATGCAGAATTCTCTGGTCTAAATGCTATTTACTTGTCTTACTTGTATGCGGTCAATGATAAAATTAATGATGCAGAGGAGCAATTAAATAAAGCCAGAGATTTTTTTGGAGACAGCCTTATTTACAATCATATGATTCTTCATAACGAAGCCACCATTAAATTCCATAATAATGATATTGATAACTCTATCCCAGAACTGCTCAATAATGCTAAGCTAACTGCATATGATCAATATGATTTACTCGCAATTTATAATAATTTACTAGTTTACTATATTCTAAGCGACCAAATAGCAGATATTAATTGTCAAATGCTTGTGTATGAATTAGAAGATTTGTTAAACGAGACAGGTTTTAAAAGATTTATTGATAAAATTTATTATAACCTCTGCCATTATTATTATAGAATGTACAATTCTGAAAAGGTCGAAATGTACTGTAATAAACTAGCTGATAATCAAATCAAAAACTTCTCAGATTATAAAATGAAGTTAATGTATGAAACTTCGTGGAAACTCCCCCTTAATTTAAATGATGAGTAAAGAGTGTTTGTATCATTTCATCGTACGTATAGCCATTTATGTTGAATGTTTTAGGCACAACAGATTTTGGATATAACCCAGGATTGGCATTGATCTCTATTAGATAAAATTCTGCATTTTTTATTCGACCATCTACTCGTATCAATTTATTTGGAGACAAGTTCTTATAAAGTTGCTTTAAGTTGATAATATCTTTGTCGCTTAAATAGCAACTTTTTTCGATTTCTACACCGATTTTTTGTTTAATTTCTGAGGTATAAGCCTGATACTTGAATTCACTATATTCTGGAAAAATAAGTTCAACTTCTTCAAAAAATAACTTTCCTTTATTTTCCAAAATAGTAATAGCTACTTCTCTTCCTTCAATGTATTCCTCTACTAGAATACCATCAAAGTCCTTCATTAATTTCTTGAGGGCCATATCTGCCTGTTCCATATTTTCAACAATAGAGTTTTGTGTAATTCCTATTGATTCTGATTCATAGTTCGGTTTAATAATAATTGGATATTCAAAGTTCGCTAAAATTTCTTTAGTGTATGAATGAGCAAATACTAACAAACTTTTTGGGACTTTTATACCAAAATTTTCTGCAAATTTCTCTGTCATAAATTTATCTTGACATAAAACTTGTACATATGGGTCTGGGTTGAAATATTTAATTTTATAATTTTCACAAAATGCTGGGACACTCATGTTTCTAATTCGACTTTTATAGCCAAAATCAAAATTTAACACAAAATCGTCTAGGTGATTAAAAACACTTTTTTTGAATCTCTCAAAATTATCGTAAAATATGATTTCATCAATAAATTTAGAAAAACTTTTATAGAGAATATCTCTCAATTCATTGCGAGTGTATTCTCTGTTTTCGATAATTTTTGTTTGAATGGATGAATCTGGATTGACATTTAAAATGACTACTAATCTCATAATTTCTCCTACCGATA
Organism: Streptococcus vulneris; assembly: GCF_019218685.1. Lineage (NCBI taxonomy): Bacteria > Bacillati > Bacillota > Bacilli > Lactobacillales > Streptococcaceae > Streptococcus > Streptococcus vulneris. Next base: position 18,974 of record NZ_JAHUZC010000013.1, read on the forward strand.
ACTATTTATTATCACTAGTATACCATAAATTCATCTTCAGTAGCTTGAATTGTATAATGAATTTTTACTTAACATTAAATAGCAAACTATGATATTGGTCAACTATAGCTTAAAACACTGTTTTGAAATTATATCTAATACCTTTGAGTCAATTACAAACTTACAACGACGAAATATTTATATAGTCTGAAGAAAATAAGTACAAATTTATTAGAAAATCGAGATTTCATAGGATTAGAACGAAAAATTTCAATTTCAGAACTATATCCTCTAATGATTTTGAATCAGTCTTTTTTAAATTTCTAAATGATATGATAGCATTATCAAGTAAAAAGAAATTTCCCTGATTGGAGACCGTATCAAATCTTTACGAAAGACACATGACACAACCAGAATTTACACGAATTGGGGGTATTTCACGTAATAGCCTTAGTCGTTACTAGAACGTTACCAGTCCACTTTCAACGGGACTGATAGATGCTATTTGCTAGAAGGTCAACGTATCCTATGTCGATATTCTGGGGAAAGAAAAAATGTTGAATCCAGTTGAAGATTATGAAGTAACTCTAAAAATGGAGATTGTCAAGAAACGTGGAACAAAGTCTCCTAGCTTGTCTCTATCGTTATAAAGACAGTCCCTTTGATGATGAGAGAAATGATGAGTGTTGACTTGTCTGCTATGGTGAATACTAACATTTATCTGTTGACTACTTTAGAAGAACTGGAGCGTTACAGAGACTACTTGGATGGTATTTAGAGCATACTAGAAAACACCAGAAAATCGGATAGTAGCTTAATGAGTTTTTATGATATAGTTAGGAGGAGTTTGCCCGTACCTTAGCTTGCAATATTCACACACTGACGAGAGGAAAGAAAATGAGACAAAATCCAGTAGCTTTCTTTCGTGGCGAACTAGAAAGAAAACTATCCATTGTATCAAGCTCAAAGAGTTTCAGGGCAATATAATCATTATTGATGTTGATAGTTTTCGAGCACAGCATCCACTATTCATCAAAGAGAGATTCTCCAAGACCAGTAGAAAGAGAAACATCATAGAACACTTCTACAGGAAAACGTGTCACAACCTTATCATGAGATTGTTGTGTTTGAAGTAATTCCCCTGCGTACTCATCAACCTTATCTTAATTTTTTGAAGAGAACTGAAGATTGGGGCATAATCTTGTATTCTGATTTAAAATAGATTGTTGGAACATCAGGTGTTCTTGCCAGAGTAGAAAGATTTTTTTGATTTGGATTGGATTTCCCCATTTCCCACTTGTTGTATGAAGCTCTATTGATTTTTAATAGGTTGGAGAGTTCAGTTTGGGTATTCTACGTTCTTTAAGATGAATACTAGAAAACATAAGATAAAACTCCAGTTACTTTATTATGCAACAATTATGTCAAAAATTTTTCAAGATGTAAGGAAGAGATATATTTAAGGAGTTATTGGTTATTAAAGGTAGTGATTAAGTACAATTTATCACTAGTGTGATATAATTTTATTGAGCATGTTATGCTAATCGATGTTAGGAGATATGTATGATTTCTAGGATAATTTTACAAAATTTTAAGCGTTATAAAAGAGTTGATTTTATTTGTAACTCAGAAGTTAACATTTTCGTTGGAGAGAATGGTGCAGGAAAGTCGACGTTATTGTATGCTGTTGGATTAGTGCTGAGTGGAAGTCATAGTCAGATTGAGAGAAGTAGTTTGGCTAGTATCATTAATCAAGAAGCGATTTTAGATTTTATGGGAACAAAGGATATCAATCAGCTTCCTGAGGCCTTTGTCGAAATTTATTTTGATGAATTATGTACTGAAATTTCCTCTAACTTCAATATTGAAGGAAAGCATAACTCTCAAAAAATCAAAGCTTTTGGACTTTCATTAAAAATAATTCCCGATCAAGATTATATATCTGAAATTACTTCTGTCTTAAATGATAGTAACTGGACAGTCTTTCCATTTGAGTTCTATAGAGTTGAATTTTTGACATTTTCAGGGAAACCCTACTCCTCGTACAATAAACCGTATAAGTTTCTACATTCGATAATAAATACCAGTCTTATTGATACACAACAAGAAATTCAAAAACGCATCCATGAGGTGTATTTAGAAAATATATCAGCTGAAAATAGAGCAAAAGTTAATCATCAATACAGGATAAATTCATTTAATTTTTTAAAGACTTTAAGGAAGGATGAACTGTTGAAGGAGAATGCTTCAGAATTCCAACTTCATTTTGACGAATCAGAAAATTCATTTAGAAATTCAGTATCAGCTGTAAAAAATGGTGTAGATATAAAAAATTTAGGGCAAGGAGAAAAAGTATTATTAGGTGTTGAAAATGCATACAGTCATCTCAAGGAAACGGTTAAAATACTACTTATTGAGGAACCTGAGAATCATTTGAGCTTCCAAAACCTCCAAAAATTAGTTAGAATGCTAAGTTCAAAAACAGGTGTTCAAGTTTTTATTGGGACTCATTCAAATATGATTGCTTCAAGATTGGGTGTAGACAATCTTCTTTTTTTAGATAATGGTCAGATATCTAAACTTAAAGGTTTGAAAAAAGATACTGTAAGATTTTTCAAAAAATCTACTAATCAAAATTTATTGAACTTCTCTCTAGGTAAGAAGATAATTCTTGTTGAGGGGAATGCTGAGTATATTTTAGTAGAGAAGTTTTTCGAAATACTCCACTCCAAAAAGCCTGAAGAATTTAATGTATCAATTATTTCTGTAGATGGATTAAGTTTTGAGAGGTATTTAGAAATTGCAACCAACTTTACTGATAAAAAAGTAGCAGTTATAACGGATAACGATGGTGATTATGAAAGTAAAGTACAGTCAAAATATAGTTCTTATCAACAATTCCAGAATATAAAAGTTTCCTCTGATTTAGATAATGCTAATCGAACATTTGAATTATGTATTTATAATAATAACAAGGATTTGTTAGATTCTTTTGGTTTAACTAAATCTAAAGATTTATTAGGATATATGCTTAGGGAGAAGGCTGAATTTGCATTGCGATTACTAGAAAAAATGGAAACTGATCATAGAAGTGACGAATTTATTATACCTGATTACATTAAAGAGGCGATTGAATGGATAATAAAAGATTAATTCATGCCGTTGCTGGAAGTGGCAAAACAACTAAAATAATTGAAAGTATTAATCCTCAAAAAAGAAATCTTATACTTACGTATACAGAGACGAACCAGAATACAATCAGAGAAAAGTTGATTGACAAGTTTGGATTCATCCCTGAGTCTACTTTTATTTTTGGTGTTTTTGAGTTTCTATATAGTTTTTGCTTAGTGCCATATTTAGGGAAACGACCAAAAGGAATAAATTTTGATTATGAGCCTCAATGGAAATTTGATAACACTACTATAGATAATACTGGAAGAATTGTTCAGAATCAACTTTCTAAATCTCTATTAAGGGGTTCATTAATTTATAAGAGGAAAGAGATTGGATTTGATAATTCATATTTGGATAGAATTGATAAATTTTTTGATTGTATTTATGTAGATGAGTGTCAGGATTTTGAATCAGATGATTTTGATTGGCTTTTAAGTTTAAGTAATCTTAATGCAGAAGTATTTTTATTTGGAGATTTTTATCAAAAAACCTTTAGTACTTCAAGGCGAGCTAATAAAGGAAAAGGGATCCATTCGAGTTTTGAGAATTGGTTAAAAGTTCTTTATGATTCAGGATATGAAATTGATTTATCGAGTTTGTCAAAAAGTTATCGTTGTCCAAAAATAGTTTGTGACTTTATTGTTGATAAGTTAGCTATTGAAATTTTATCACATCGAGAAGAAAAGCTTTCTGCCGAAATTATTCTCATAGATTCAAAGGATAAAATAGAATCAATAATGACAAATGATAATGTTATGAAACTTTTTTATCAAAAATCTTATGAATATGATTGTAAAAGTCAGAATTGGGGGGATAGTAAAGGCTCTGAATATGACAATGTTTGTGTAGTATTAAATCCAACATCATACAAATTATTCGCAGCTGATCGCTTGAATGAACTTTCTTCACAAACCAAAAGTAAATTTTATGTTGCGTGTACACGTACGAGGGGAAACCTATATTTTGTAAATCAAAAAGATATCATAGATTATAAGAAGATAAAGTAAAGGAAATATTATGACAGAACAGTTTTTAAACATACCATTTGTAAGTTATTTTTTAACTACAAATAATCATGATAATCCAAATTTTATTGAGAGAGACACATTCTCCTATCGTTTTAATAGGAACATTGTGACTCATACTCAATCAAGGTATTTAGTTGCTCATATACCTAAAAGTTTTGAAGAGTTAGTTCTTCCTTGGCCTCTATCCTCATTTGTTGAAGAACCAAATTATATTACGGAATACATAAACATAGAGCTGTTAATTAAGAATACAGAGGGTATTATAGATTTAATTAAACAAACTCCTTTAGGCTGCGTTTTCATTCCTGAAGAATTAAAAGATCATCCTATTATTGAACAAATACAAGAAACAACACTACCTGTGATTTTTTTAACAGATGGAGTAGATATTCCTTTCAGCAAACTAAAATTGATTGTTGAAAAAAATAGCATTAATGCTAGTCAGATATTAGATAATAAAGTTACAATCTCTGATAAAACAAAAATTGAGCCGATTAGCATACCTCATAAGTACTTTTTGCGACCTTTAGAGATTGCAATCAATCGTAATAGAGGTTTGTACCTATCTATATTTGAAAATAGGCAGGAACCAAAACCATTTGATAACCCAACAACAGAAGGAAAACTAGTGGCAGAGGAACAAGCGATAAGTGATTTGAAATATTATTTAAAGCTCCTAATTGCAGAAAAGTATATCATATATCTTGCAAAACATGAAAAAGGAATTGATTCTTTGATTGAAATTATAAGGAAATGGGATGATTCAATAGATACTGCAGATTTAGACTTGGATATTCTTGAAAAATATTTTTTGAATCTATCGGATTATTTTTTTAAGAGATTTGATGAAATATCTTATCGAACAGATATGGTTTTTGTTTTGCCGATGGTAAATAAAACAAGTGTTGATTTGGTAAATAGAGAGTTTCAGTTACGACTGTCTAAATCAGTTCTTCGGCAGATATATGATTTTTCAGGATATTATGGAATAGGAATTGGTAAAGATTTTGAAAAGATGCTACCAATAATTTCTGACAGAGCATCAGAAAACTCAATTTTAGATTCCTTATCCCTTAATTTTACTCTAGATACAAAATCTCCGTATGTGCGTTTGCCTAACTTACCCTCTAAAGATATTGCTTTATGCTATTCGCATATGTTTAAAAATATAAAGAATTCCAATTTATTAGAAATTGAAAAATTCAATAATAATTTCCATAAAATATCTGAGAAGTTAAAGTTATCATTAGATGATGACTTTATTGATATTATTGTTAAACATGGAAAGCATATAAAATTCATTACAGATGCACCAATTGAATGGGTTAAATATAAAGATACTCCTTTGGGATTAATAAAATCCATCAGTAGATTGCCAATTATTCCTGGTAATACGCTAGTAAACTCAGCAAAAAATAATTTAAAAACAAAAATTCCAAAAGCTAATGTATCATTTTTAGTAATTAATAGTCTTAATGTATCTGACGAACTATATAATAATGGGAAAAAATTAGGGGAGTTATTGAAAGATTATTTTCCTAACCATTATGTTAATTACTATGAAGTTAGAAATAAAACGGATTTTATTCGTACAATGAATGAAAACCCTTCAACTTTTTTTATTTACTATGGGCACGGTAGTATGCCTGAAATTAGTAGAAATCAACCAGATCAGATTGGTAAACTTCATATTGGCGATGATGAAATTGATATGATTGAGTTAGAAAATAATTTAAAAGTTGTACCTGTTGTCACGATATTGGGAGCATGTCAGACTCAGGTATTGGATGCTCATTATTTAAACATTGGAAATATGTTTCTCGGGTTAGGAAGTCAGTCGGTATTAGCAACATATTTCCCGGTTGATGGTTTCTACACATTAAGTTTAATAGAGTCTGTTTTTAGACATCTAAAAAATTTTTTAGCCAATCAAGCGCCAGATTATATAAAAAACTGGTCTGATATTATTTTACAAGCTCGACGAACGCATTATATCATTGAACCAGTTAATACAATTATTGAATATTTAGATAAAAAGGGAGATAAAAATATAGTAGACCCAGAAATTTTGGCACAATATGCTATGAAATATTGTATAGAATCAAGCTGTAATGCTAACAACTCATATAGTTCTGTCATGGAGAAAAGTGTCATATATAGAGATGAAGCTTATAAAGAATATTTTAAAAACTATCCAGAATCGACTAGAATGTTAATCGATTATATTTTTAAACATAACTATGTCTTTCCAGAGGGTATAATATTTACATCTCTTGGTTCTCCAGAAAAAATCAAATTTGTATAGAGCCGTTTTATTGAGAGCATTCAGCTCTCTTTTTTACTCTCTATTCAACGCTGTGATATCTTTTCCAAATCTTCTCTGTTATCCTTATATCATTCCTAAAAAATTTTAACTAGGGGTTTGGGGGCGAAGCCACCAAGTTAACTTATCGTTGGCTATCAAAACTAGAAGGTTTTGGTCGGTTGACGATATGATTTTTGGGATATTGTGGACACAATATCTGAGCTCGCAAAGACCGAACAAGAAGCAAGTGAGGTCTTTAGGAAGCGTACTGACAATGTGAGGTAGACTTACACTGTCATACAAGTAGAATGTTGAAGGGATATCAGAATGGGACAAGAAATTAAGTCAATCCGAAAGCAATTTAGAATTACGAGACAAGAAGAAAAACAGATAAAAGAAATGATGAGAGAACAAAAAGTGGATAGTTTCTCAGAATTTCTTCGTCAAAATTTATTGAAAAAGAATTATCAGGATAGAATTTTTGAAAGTTGGTTCTCCCTTTGGCAGTCTCAAAAGTTTGAACAGATTAGTCGAGATGTGTATGAAGTTCTGGTTGTCGCAAGAGAAAATCATCAAGTGACTCAAGAGTACGTCTCAATCTTATTGACTTGCGTTCAAGAATTGATTGCAGAAGTGAATCAAGTGCAGCCACTCAGTCGTGAGTTCCGTGAAAAATATATGGGTTAGGAGAATGTAATGGTTTATCGCTATCGTACCAATCTCAAAAAAGTATTTCTAACTGATCCAGAATTACACCAATTGAATGAACGGATTGCTAAGAGCAATTGTCAAAATTTCTCAGTCTATGCCAGAAAAGTTTTACTTAATCCCAATATGTCATTTGTCACGATTAACACTGATACTTATGACCAGTTAGTTTTTGAATTGAGACGGATTGGAAATAACATAAATCAAATTGCGCGTGCGATTAATCAAAGCCATCTGATTTCTCAGGACCAATTACAAGAATTGAGTAAAGGAGTCGGAGAGTTAATTAAGGAAGTGGACAAAGAATTTCAAGTGGAGGTGAAAAGACTGAAGGAGTTTCATGGTAGTTACTAAACACTTTGCGACGCACGGAAAAAAATATCGTAGGCGTTTAATTAAGTATATTCTCAACCCTGATAAAACGGACAATTTGAAATTGGTATCTGATTTTGGCATGAGCAATTACTTGGACTTCCCTAGTCATGCAGAAATGGTAGAGATGTACAATGTCAACTTCACCAATAATGACAAGTTGTACGAATCCAGAAACGACCGACAAGAAAAACACCAACAAACTATTCATGCTCATCACCTCATTCAATCATTTTCTCCTGAAGATAATCTGACACCTGAAGAAATTAACCGCATTGGTTATGAGACCATGATGGAATTGACAGGAGGTCGTTTTAAGTTTATCGTAGCAACTCACACAGACAAAAATCATGTTCATAATCACATCCTAATCAACTCTATTGACCGCAATTCAGATAAAAAGTTGATATGGAACTATGCCTTGGAACGAAACCTCCGTATGATTTCAGACCGTATTTCTAAAGTGGCTGGGGCGAAAATTATTGAGAAGAGTTTTTCTTACCGTGACTATCAAAAATATAGGCAGTCTAGTCATAAATTTGAATTAAAGCAACGTCTTTATTTTTTGCTGCAGCAATCTAAATCGTTTGATGATTTTTTAGAGAAAGCAAAGTAGTTGCATGTTCAGATTGATTTTAGTCGAAAGCATAGCCGTTTTTTGATGACAGATAGAACGATGATAAAACCAATTCGAGGACGCCAACTCAGCAAACGAGATCTATATGATGAAGAATTTTTTAGAACGCATTTTGCTAAGCAAGAGATTGAAAGTCGTTTAGAATTTTTGTTGAACCGTGTCAATTCTTTAGAAGATTTAATAACAAAAGCCAAAGAATTGAATCTAACCATTGACTTAAAACAAAAAAATGTAACTTTTATCCTGGAAGAAGAGAATCAAAAGATAAGTTTGGGTCATCAAAAAATAAGTGATAAGAAATTATATGACGTCAAATTTTTTCAAGATTATTTTAAAAATAAGGAAGTCGTTGCTTCAGAAGGATTAGAGAATTTAAAGGAACAGTACCATGTTTTCCAGGAAGAACGAGATAAGGATAAAGTATCCACTGAAGAGATTGAGGAAGCCTTTGAGACATTTAAGAAAAAACGAGATATCGTTCGTGAATTTGAAGTGGAACTTGCAGAGAACCAAATAGAGAAGCAAGTTGATGAGGGCATTTATATCAAAGTGTCTTTTGGTATTAAGCAGAGCGGTCTTGTTTTTATTCCCAATTATCAATTAGATATTCTGGAAGAAGAGAATCAGACAAAATATAAAATTTTTATACGTGAGACAACTTCATACTTTGTCTATAACAAAGAACATTCGGATAAGAATCAGTATGTCAAAGGACGAACCTTGATAAGACAGCTAACCAACGATAGTCGAGTAATACCATACAGAAGACCTACAGTTAAGAGTCTACAGGAAAAGATTACTGAGATTAACCTCTTCATTGAATTAACTGAAGCAGATAAGAAATACCAAGACATTAAAGACGAGTTAGTAAAAGAAATAGCAGAGATAGATATAAAACTAAATCAAATTAATGAAAAAATCGCCAACTTAAATAAGATGGCGGAAGTGCTTATCAATTTGAAGAGCGAGGATGTGAGCAGTCGAAAGCTTGCAAGACATGACTTTTCAAAACTGAACTTGACAGAATCAACTTCATTAGAACAAGTGACTGAAGAAATAAGAGCATTGCAAGAGGAACTAGGTCACCATATTGGTGAGTATGAGAGACTCATAAAAAGATTAGAAACATTTGTAAAAATGTTGAATACTGGTAAAGGCTTTAATCAAAAGTTTGATACGGAGATTTCATTACAGTAATAGAAATGCTGGCAATGTAACTATCTCGACATTTTAAATTTATTTTATAGATATTTAAGGACAAATAATATATTTATTATCGTCAATTTATAATGATAATGCTGAATTAATTCAGGCTACCAGAGAGAAAGGACAGCGAGTGAGTTGTCCATGCAGGACTTAACTTGTTCTGCCCATGAGGTCATTATCTTTGAGGTTGCCAATAATCTATTGTTTAGAGATGTCAAAAACGGTAAGAATATGCAAAACCTCATCGCAGCATTATTATTCTGTGGCGATTTTAAAATAAAAATAGAACTTATAAAATCTGTATAGAAAACAGTTGCCTTTTCAAGTTAATTAACAGTGTCTAAAGTTATAGTTGTTTGGAAGTATTCACCCAGTTGACTGGTGATAACCATATCACCATGATGCAAATCAACGATTTGCTTAGTAATTTTCAATCCTATACCACTTCTACGAACACCAGAAATATCAAAGCTAAATTCTTCAATTTTATTAATGTTGTTAAGTCTGTTGGGAGAGGCCCCTATTCCGTTATCGCGTACGGTAATTGAAAATGTATTATTTGATAGATGCTTAAGAATGATTTGAATATCGCATCCAGAAGGATTATGAAGCACAGAATTATAAATCAGATTATGAATAATTCTCGATATCAAAGATTTTTCGACGTACGTTTTTTGATTAAACAAACCGTCGTCAGAAGTGAATTCAAAATTGAAGTCATGCCAAATCTCTTGATTAATAATTTGGATAATAATCTCCTTAAAAAATGGAACGATGTATACAATTTCTCGATTTAATATCAGATTACCATTTGTTAATCGGGCAAATATATTTAAATCATTAAGAAGGTTTTGGATATAATGACTTTCAACTAGGGTAGGCTTTAGATACTTAAGTAATAGATCATTATCAGTTTTTTCAATCGCTAGGGATGTGTTTGATACAATTACTGAAAGTGGTGTTTTGATATCATGTGCAATTCCAGAAATCCAATTTTCCTTAAATTCTTCATTTTCACGAAGTTTTTGATTGGCTGAGTTAATAGCAAGTGTTAATTTATCTAGTTCCTGTACAGATTTAACTTGTGTGTTTCCTCCATTTGGTAGTTTTACAATTGCGTTAATAATCGGTTTAATATTTCGATTTAGGAAGGTAACACTGTAGATATATAAAAATAAACAGAACAATATGTTAGCAAAAATCATTGATACAATAATGATTGGAAAAATTTGAATTCGATTCAAATCAAAATAATTATTACCATAGCGAATAATACTATCTTTTGGAAATGCAATAATATAGATATCGTTATCATTGTCTTTTATTTGAGTAAATACAGGATAGTCTTTTAAGTAGAACCTAGAGAAACGAACAACATCTGCAAAATTAAATTGATTAGCTATATCTTTGGGTTTGTCAATATTGAATTTTTCTTTGCCACTGTTCTTATCAATAATCATCATCCATAAATTATTTTCATCAATTAATTGTTTGGCTATCGGACTGACAACATAATTTCCATTAGTTAAAACAATTTCAGACGACACTGTTTCGATGATGTTTGATGCAGATTGTTGGCTACGAATATAATTTGCTGCAGTAACTAAAAGTATTACATCAACTATGATGATAAAAATAAACGATAGAATAAACTTTAGTATATTTTTTTTGAAAACATTCATGGGTTATACCTTAAATTATCTAAATAACAAGTTTATATCCAAGTCCTTTGACAGTAATTAGGTGATTAGGCTTAGAGGGGGTAAGTTCTATCTTTTCTCGGATATTTCGAATATGTACCATTAGAGATTTCTCATATCCAAAGCTCTCAAGTCCCCAAATTGTATCACAAATTGTTTCAGTAGAGACTATGTAATTTTTATTAGCATATAATTTTCGAAGAACTTGAATTTCTGTAGGTGTTAGCGATAGATTTTGACCACTTTTCTTAACACTGGCATTGTTCAAGTCAATGATACAGTCAGTTAGTTCAATGAGTTCAGATTCATCTTTATAAGCTCTTCTTAACAGTGCAATAATACGATACGTTAAAGATTTAGGTAAGAAGGGCTTTGTAACGTAGTCGTCTCCTCCCGAATCAAGTCCTCTAATTTCATCGTCAGGATTATTTTTAGCAGTCAAAAATAGAATTGGAATATCTGAGATTTTTCTCACATATTGAGAGAGTAAATAGCCTTCTCCGTCTGGGAGCATGACATCTAAAATAATTAGATCAATATGGGATACCGAAAAAACATCAATTCCTTCACTAATACTATAAGCGCGACTAATATTTTTAAAACCACGACTCACAAGTACCTCTTTAATTGATTCACTTAACGCTGTATCATCATCCACAATCAATATGTGTTTATTTAATAATTGTGCTTCAAAACTCATGTTTTCACCTCCAAAAGTTTACTTAATTATACCATAAATAAAGCTATTAGATAAAAGGTGAACATTTCATATTCGATAATCTTAAAGATAAATTTATGTTTTCTTTATCCAAGCTTTAAGATGCCATTGTAAGATAAACTTGTAACAAAGAAGATATCTAGATTGCCGATATTTAAAATAGAAAGAGGTAAATACTATGAAAAAAGAATATGAACTAATGAACACAATTCAGGAAATAAGTCTTGAAGAGTTAGACCAAATTATTGGTGCGGGTAAGAACGGGGTATTTAAAACCATTTCACATGAATGTCACATGAATTCGTTCCAATTCTTCTTTACATGTTGTTCATAAAGATTTTATAGAAAAGAGGTAGCTGTCATGAAAAAAGAATATGAACTAATGAATACGATTCAGGAAGTAAGTCTTGATGAATTAGAGCAAATTATTGGTGCTGGAAAGAATGGAGTATTTAAAACTATTTCGCATGAATGTCACATGAATTCATTCCAATTCTTCTTTACATGTTGCTCATAATATTGTGCGATTAGGTATCTTTGAAGTTACTCAAAAGAGGGTATTCCTCTTAAAAATTACAGACAGACCCAAGAACTATTTGAGGTTTGTCTTTTCTTTTGTCTATTCTGTAGATATAGTGAGAATGTATAGTTTTTGAATAAAGCTTGGAGTCAGGGGGAGAATTCGCTAAAAAATAGAAAAGGATAGATAAAGTAGTTCTTGATTTTTACTAATTTATAGTGAATGAGAGGATATGAATTGGTAGATATTAGATACAGTACTCTTTTTGATTTGTATAGATTATAAATTTATTTTAAATTAATTTTTTCTTAAAGTTATCTTTAAGTAACAGTATTAAAATCATCGTATAGGGAACATAATTATTAAGTGCCTAATATAAGAAAGAGGTTAAATGTTATGAGAATTAATAAAGAAATGTGTTGTGAGGCAGTAAATGTATTGCAAGAGATTCAAATTGATGAATTAGATATACTTTTAGGAGGCGGCAAGGGGCACGGTGTTAATACAATTTCTGCAGAATGTCGTTGGAACAGTTTACAAGCCATTTTTACATGTTGTTAGTCGCGGGAGGATAGTAGTATGAATGAAAAAGAAATTCTATATAGCCAATTTGACAGCTTTCCAAAAGTATTTATTGAAAAATATTTTCCAGAATTACTACTAGAGAATAGTGATATTATCAAAGATATTGAGAAAAAAATTTCTGATTATTACAGACCAACGCTAATCTATTTAATCAATGAAAAAAGAATTGAAGAAAGCTTGGTAGGTTCCTCATCGGAGATACGTTATGATTATTTTAATAATGTCCTATGTAAGAAAGGAATAATATTAGATGAAATTGAGCAACGTTTCTCGGATATAAATCATCGTGTTATACTCAGCATCCAGAAATACTTAGACTTAATGGAATATGTGAAAAATAGATTTATTGAAGATTTTTCAGAATTAGTAGATCAAGATTACATTAGTAGTAACTCCCTAATTCCTAATATAGATGCTATTAAGCTTAAAGTGACAGGAGATATTCATAACGGTAACGGGGTGTGTATTGTAACTTATCAGGAGCAAAAAGTTGTTTTTAAAAAGAAATCATCTAAACCAAATCTTCTTTTGAATCTTTTAGATGCTAGAGTTAGTGCTTATTTGGGCAAAAAAATCCATTTTATTCCTCAATTTTTGGATAAAGAAGAATATTTTTGGGAAAAATTTATAATTAGCAGACCATTAAATTCAAAAAAAGAAGCCGAAGAGTTTTATCGTAGAGTAGGTTACCTATTAGCATATTCCTATATTCTAAATATCTCAGACTTACACTTTGAAAATTTGATATCTGCAAATATTACTCCAACTCTTGTAGATGTTGAAACAATCTTCTCTATAACACCTTTTGACACGATAGCGAACAACGAAGCGACCTTCCAAATTATAGAGAACAGTAGAAATTCAGTACTTTCAACAGGTCTTCTTCCCATTGCTGAAGCAGATAAGATTTTCGGTGGAGATACTAGTGGAGTTCTTGGTGGAACTCTTATTGGCGAAGCTAAGATTGTTGTGAATTATAATCGAGATGATGTGCATGTTGAGAAGAAAAAATATCAGATTAAAAATCAAGATCATTTGCCTTATTTTCTTAATTCTATGGGAGAGAAAAATTATCTTAATGCGGCAGAATATATTGATTTCATTAAAGAAGGATTCAGAGAATTAGGTTATTTTTTTGTGAAGGAAAAGAAATATCTTGAAAAACTTTACTTGACTCATAGTGATATTCAAACTCGAATTTTGTTTCGGAATACTAGAGACTATAGTCTAATTCGACAACTACTTATTTCGCCAGTATACTGTAATCAATCACAGATACTATTTGAAAAAATGGCTAATAAATTACATGAGTATGATAGTCATACATTAGTCCAATCAGAGGAGAAGCAGTTATTAAATATGGATATTCCTTATTTTTATGTGAATATTAATAGTTGTAACATTAGAGATGGAGAGACAATTATTTGGAAACTAGGGACTTCTGCGTTAAGTGTAGTGATTAAAAAGCTAGAGAATCTAAATGAGGAGTTAATTGAAGAACAAATTAATTTAATAGAATTCTCAATAAAAACTACACAAGCATTGTATAGTACAGAACTTCAAGAGGAGTATCGAAAATATGAACGCCCCAGTAATGATGAAGAGGTATTATACACAGGAATTAATACGTTGGTTGATATTATTTTGAATGATGAGAGATATTCCTTCGGAGATAATAGTACAAACTGGCTCACTTTGAAAGTTACAGATTATGATGCCTTTGAATTAGTTCCAATGGATGATTCAGTGTACGAAGGGTTGGCTGGCATAGGTATTGCTTTATCTGAAGCTTATGACTTAGTTGATTCTTTGAGACAAAAAAAAATTATTGCTTGCTTGAAACGAATTTTTTCTACTTTATTAAATTCTTATTCTAAAATACAAAACACATCCTATTTCGTTGGGAAATTAGGCATTATCTCGGCTATTTTTAGAATTGGTTTAATTACAGACCAGAAACTCCCAAGCTATATGTCAGATATTATAGATAGTTATTGTTTAAACATAGATGTATCTCAAGCAGACTTTTTATCAAGTTTCCCAAATGAAATTACTGCGTTTAGAAATACAGATACTACGATAGAAAATCTATCTCAATCGCTTAATAAACTTAAAGAGCTAGGTATTTATGATGAAAATTACATTTGTTGGAACCGATTAGAAGTGAATAATGTTAGTCTTGCACATGGGAATTTGGGTGTTGAGATAGCATTGCTTTTGTTGGCTGGTCAATTGAGAAGCACTGATGCCTTAGATTTATTTAACAAGGCTAGAAATTTTGATAATCGCCAGAAGATTGATAAGGGGTGGGTTGATAAAAGGAATAACGAGACAAGTGCAAATTGGTGCCACGGTTCGACGGGAGTATTAGTTGCAAGGTTAGCACAGCTACAATTAGATGATAGATATAAGATTTTATCCGATTCTGAGCGTGAAGAATTGAAGAAGGATGTGGAACATGCGGCAGAACAAATTGTTGAAATTGGTTTTGATATGACTAATTTTTCCCTTTGTCACGGAACTAGTGGAAATTTACTGGCTCTTAGTTATTATATGAATTATTTGGGAAATGACGAGTCCAAAAAATTCAAAAGCATTTTAGATAGAGAATATAAAAAATTGCATGCATTTGGTTTAGAAAAAGGTTGGATGTGTAGTTTTAATACAAAGTATAATGTCTATGGTCTAATGACAGGAATTCCAGGTGTTCTATTTTCTACAGCAAAATATTTAAAAGAAGACAGTTCGCTTGACATTCTTATTCCTAATTTATAAGGGATAGAGAGGAAGAAGTACGATGAAGATTATTTTACAAAACAATGAAGAAGATTGTCTTTTGGCCTGTTATACTATGTTGTTGAACGACTTAGGGCACAGAGTTCCACTATATGAAGTTTATGATAGAGATTCATTGCCAGCAGATGGGCTAAGTGTATCTTATCTGTTGACTCTAAATGATAGATTTGGAGTAACCATAAATGCCTATCATGCCTCAATTGACGAGTTACTAAAAGTCTATCAAAAAACTAAGCAAAGAATGATTATCCATTGGAATAATGATCATTTTGTGGTTCTTGAAAAAATTACATCTGAGCAAGTTTTAATTGTAGATCCAGCTATTGGACAAGTAAGATACCGTAAAAGTGAGTTTATGGAGCATTATTCCGAAACAATGATTATGGTAAACAAAGGTAGTGATTTTAAATCACAAAAATACAACTCAATCTTTTGGAAGTATTTCAAGAAAACTCTTCAAATGAAACCAATTGCGTTATTTATGCTATCTTTGCTATTTATCCAAACAAGTGTATTATTGTTTTCAATAATTTTGCGACAAATGCTAGCAGATGATTTCAAGTTTAGTGTTAGTTTACTTTTATTAGGTATCGTTCTTATTTTTCAATTGTTAGGATATTTCATCAAAAATGGTGCTTTAGATAGATATAATAAAGATTTTGATGATTATTATAGTAGGGAATTATTTGGAAGGCTGTTACAAAAGCCATTGTTATATTTTCGAAATCATCTAAGTGGGGGAATTTCTGAAAAAATTAATTTTAAATCGACATTAAGAGATAATGTTACATTAAAAATTATTCCGTCATTTATAAGTCTTATTTCTGTTATTGTAATTTTTATCTATTTAATAACTATTTCAGTAAAATTAACCTTGATTTTAGTCGTAATGATTGCTATATATAGTGTGTTTTCTATAGTGCTATATTATAAGCAAAATGAATATAATCAGACCTATCTACAATATCTAATTGATTTCAATTCTGAACTACAGACTGATTTGGAGGATATAGACTATATTAAGATAATGAGGAAAGAAGATAATGTCTTCAATTCTTGGATGACAGTTAACAATCAAGTTACAACTAAATATTCGCAAATATTGAAAATTGAAAATTTGTCTCAACTGCTTGGAACTATATTTAACTACATTAGTTTATCATCAATAATAGTTATAGCAGTTTATTATAATGATTACATTAAGGTCTCGCTCCCGGATTTACTTGTATATCAGACTAGTATTTCAATATTGATTTCTGCAATTGAACAGGTAAAAGGAGCTGTTTTTGAAATACTTCGATTAGGGGTTTATGCTGAAAAACAAAGTGATTTGTTAAAAGATACGTTACCAATTACTGTACCGAGTGAAGACTCAAAGGATTATCTAATTCAAACTAATAAATTGAATTTTTCGTATGGCAGCAAACCAATCTATGATGATGTGAATCTGACAATTAAAAAAGGAGAAAAAATCGCTATTGTCGGGAAGTCGGGTAGTGGAAAATCTACACTATTGTTATTATTAGCGGGAATGCTACGCTATAGTGGTTCTCTAAAATACGGAATTAAGGAGTTTGAGAATTACCTGAGTGTAGTATTGCAAAACATGACGTTAAGAAAAGGAAGTATTTTAGAAAATTTGGAATGGATATCTGATGACTTATCTCCACTTTATCAGATATTGAATGATACGACAGCTGATGAGGTTATTTCTCAGTTGCCAAATAAAATACATTCTAAGCTATTGAAGCAGGGGAAGAATCTATCAGGTGGGCAGATTCAAAAATTACTTATTGCTAAATCTTTGATAAAAAAAGATGGAATTATTTTTTGGGATGAAGCTTTTAGTAATTTGGATGAACATAGTAAAAATAGAATCTATGAGAATGTACTACGAAGTACTAGATATTCAGATAAAACAATGTTGATGGTTAGTCATCATTTAGACATTGTTAATTTTGTTGATTACATCATTTTCATTGATAGTGAAACGGGGGAAGTAATCAAAGATAGCCATGAGAACCTTATGAAAAGGAATTCAAACTACGAGAACTTTATTCGTTCGAAAGTTTAAGGGAAAATTTCCTCTTTCTTAATGTTACCTTTAACTGGCAGAGATATAATTTATAGTATAAACAAGAGAAGGGAAAGTCTTTAAGACCAAGACTTACGAGAGGTAATATAGGAATGAAAAATATTATTGAATTACGTAAATTGTCAAAAGTTTACAAAGATGTTACTACGGTAGACTTAGAAAAAATCACAGTCCGAGAGGGAGAAATCTACGGTTTTCTTGGACCAAACGGTGCAGGAAAGACAACAACTATGAAAATGGTACTGTCTTTAGTAACGCCTACTTCTGGAGAGATTTTAGTTCATGGTCAGAACATCAAAAAAGATAAGACTTATTTAAACCAAATCGGTTCAATGATTGAAGAGCCCTCCTACTATCCTAATTTGACAGGTTATGAAAATCTACTTGTTTTTCAAAAAATGGTAGGATTTAAGAAAAGTAATATTTATCCGACTTTGGAGTTGGTAGGTTTGGCCGAAGAAAAGAATAGAAAAAAACTTGTTAAAGATTATTCTCTCGGTATGAAGCAAAGACTGGCACTTGCTTTCGCATTGGTGAAGAAACCGCGAATTCTATTGCTTGACGAACCAACCAATGGTCTTGATCCAGCTGGTATTCATGAAATTCGTGAATTGATTGTGAAGTTGGCGAAAGAAGAAGGGCTAACAGTATTTATTTCTAGTCATATCCTTCCGGAGATTGAGCATATTGCAGACAGAGTAGGGATTATTAATCACGGGCGCCTTGTTTATGAAGGAGAAATTGAAGCAATTAAATCTAACACATGGATTGAGATTGGTGGAGATTTTTCACAGAACAACATTGTTCAAAGTTTGATTGAGTTCGGTTCGGTAGAAGTATTGGACGCATCCGCAAGTCATATCAAATTAAGCAATATTAATAATGATAAACTAGCTGATATGATCAGTTATTTAACGGAAAATGGATATCGAATTTTTCGGGTAGTTAGAGAAAGTGAGACACTAGAGGACATTTTCTTAGATTTAACAAAGGAGGTATAAAATGTCAGGTATTTACATTGAATGGTTAAAAAGCAGGCGAACAAAATCTTTTTCCATAGTTGCTATCTTAATAGTCGTTGCTACGCTTTGGAATATCGCTACATTCTCATCTGCATTTTCACATCCAGAGTTAAAAACTGTAGGAACACTTTTTAGCAATCAAAATGTCAATCTTCTTATGTTTCCCATTGCAGTCTGTGTATTTGCAGCTCGCATTGTTGGAAATGAGCGTGAGGGGCAAACATTTAGGTTACAAGCTGCAAACGGTCAACATTTTCTAACTATTTTTAATCACAAACTCCTATTTATGATGATTTTCTTTAGCATCATGTCGGTAGTAGAAGTTACTGCTATTTATTTTTTTGGAAAACAGGTAGGTATCTCAATTCCCTTCTCAATTATTGGACTTCAGTTTGTTGGACAACTACTTGCAATATTTTCTCTGATTTGTATCTATTTAACCCTAGCAATGCTCTTGGAAAGGCAAGGTATATTATTAGCGTTAGGTCTGTTAGGTGGTTTTTTGGGAATTGTTTTAAACCCAAGAAGCAATGGTTTTGGTAGTTTACTCAATCCTATAACAGGTTTCGGTAGTTTAGCACCTTATAAGTACCAGTTCCTTGGAAATGGAGTATTTACATATATTTTTGACGAACAACTACTATGGAAACTAGTAGTTTATGTATTCTATTGTGCATTATTATATGGTTTGGCTAATATCATTTTGAAAAAGAGAGGAAACTAAGATGGGAAGTTATTTTTTAGCAGAATGGAAAAAAACGCGAAAGACTCAACTTTTATTGATCGGAATTGCCTTTCTGATTTTTTCTAGTTTTATTGGACTGGGAATCTATTTTGCTAGTCGAGAGGTATTAGTTGATGGGACGCAATCCCTTGTTTTATGGGGGCAGTTGACTTTTTATAACAGCACCTTGCTCTATCCCCCTATGCTAGCTATCATTACAGGACTGTTGATTATGCCTGAGTTTGAAAGGAAAACTCTTGATATGTTGAAGGTGAATCAAGTATCAATGGGGAAATTGTATTTTGGGAAATTGCTATGTAGTTTCATCATAATTTTGCCAGTTCAATTAATTCTGTTCCTTATTTTTATTATAGCAACTAAGGTTGATGGAATTACGTTAGATCTGAGTTTGCAAACTTATTTCAAATGGTTGTTCTTAGCAGTTCTAGCATCTTTTCCAATAATTACTCTTCAATCCTATGTAACTGTAAAAACTAGAAATTTCAGTAAAAGTGTGGGATTAGCAACTATTGGGAGCATGTTTAATTTTGTCCTCATCTTTATTAATGAAGACTTAACAAAATTTTTTCCATATTCTCAACCGATGATTGCGCTTCGTAGTCGGTCACTAGCGGATATGTCATTAAACGATATGATTATCTTTCTAGCAGTGAATATATTTTATAGTTTTGTTTTTTATAAATTTACTGTAGGGGCTTTGGAAAAAGATAAACAATATTGATATATAGTGCACTATTTAAAATTGAGTATCATCAGTCAGAAAAATTGAATTAAAGCTATATAGGTTATTCTGTGTAAAATGTAGATGTAGATGTAGATCTATATTTATATTCTAATTAATAATCTTCTTATGCCAATTTGGTATAAAATCTAAGATTCGTTCAAAACTTAACTATAATTTTCTTAGAAGTAAACGAATGTATAGGCGTGTCAGGGATCTTAGAGAAGATTATGATTATACGCAAGAGTATCTTGCTAAATATTTATCATGTAGTCAGTCGGCATATTCTAAAATCGAATCTGGTCAACGCCAGATTTCGATTGATTACTTGATTAAACTCTCAAGTGAGGAACTCCTAACAGCCTACAAGGAGGTCAAAGAGAAACATGACCAGATTCAGGAGTTTGAAGTTGTCCTAGCCGAGTATCATATTGATAAGGTGGTTAAGGAAGGTCTTTTCATCAAGATGAATTACGGCGTCAAAAAAGACGGCTTGGAGCTATTCAAATCTTCAGTCTAGTGTTTACGAACACTCAGCAACTGCTAACGGGGCATTCTCAGGCTGGCAATCACCTGGAGTAGAAGCACATGTTTCTAAATTCATTGGAACTGTACAGCTGAATGTTACTGGAATTGTAGGTAAGTACTTATGACATACAAAAACATATTATTAGGTAAAATGAGATACTTAATCCTGTTTTTGATTGCCATCCAGAGTGTCTTACTTGCTCTGGTAGCAATTTTTTTAGCAGGTTTACAGTATCAGCAGTCATGGCAGAGTTATAATCATCATTCCGGGACCGTAACAGTTTATCTTCAGAAGTTAACAGAAGAGCAATCACAAGATGTATTTAATTATTTTTTAGAACAGAGTGACTTGTCCATATGGACAAAACGTTCTGAAAGTAGTGATACAGGAGAAGGTCTAAATAGGATTTATATAGACATCCTTGGTAGCTCTGCTGGTTTTTCAGATTTTGAAAGTACGGGTAAAATAGTTGTATCACAACAACAATTTGCAAATTTATTATCTCATAGTGATAATAGTATGACTATTGGACTTGACAAAGGCTCAAATAATATGCTTTACGAGCTTCCAGATTTATTATTTAGCACGCCTGTAGTCATTGAACGATTAGATTATACTTTCCAAAACACTAATATGATTAATGGGATATACCATATCAATGGTCTCCACGATGCTGTCTCAAGAGATAACTTTCTGTTGCATCTTTCAAAGAGGTCAGGTATTTCTGTTGAGGATTTGACAAAAGAAAGTTTTGGAAGTAGTACTGATCAGGGAATTTGGGGAATAATACTTGCTATCAGCATCTTAGTAAATGCCTTCATTTTACTGATTCTATTCTTAATCTGTGTTCTTCAATCCTTTAAACATTTCGGAACATTGATTCTTTTAGGATGGGATAGAAAAGAATTATGGTCTGCTTTTTTCAAAAATTCTCTACTATTTTCAATCTACATTATTCCAATTATCTCTTTATGTAGTTGGTTGTTGTCAGGCTGGTCTAGTTTTGGTTTATCATCGTTTATTCTAGTTTTTGCTGGAGTCAGCCTCTCAGTCTTGTTGCTACTATTGATATTCATTATTCCAACGATTATTGTTTATTCGGTTTCTCCATTAGCCGCAATTCATAAACGATTACCAATGAAGCCTTTAATGGTAACATGCTTGTTATTCTATACCTTGGTAGCTGGATTCTAATGACAAAAATATAACCCTTGGAAATACTGGATTTTCAAGGGTTATTGTTATTTTGTGCGAATAAAGGG